>NZ_JBEBVH010000022.1:0-25527 GCF_040392825.1 Pseudopedobacter sp. | reverse complement strand
AATACGGGTAAATATGCCAATGGTTATTTGGAAACAGGTTTGTGGCTAAGTGAACTGACGCATATTTATCATGCAGCCAGGGACAAAGGTTATGAAATAACCATTGCTAGTCCCAATGGTGGAAATGTGCATGTTGATCCTGAAAGTTTGAAACGGTTTACACTGGATAAAATTTCTAAGGAATATTGGGACGATCCCTTCTTTCGTGGATTGCTGAAGCATAGCAGGAACCTGGAAAAAGTTTCAACCGAAAGTTTTGATCTCGTATATCTGGCAGGTGGACACGGTACAATGTATGATTTTCCTGATGATAGCGTAATACAAAGCCTTGTTAAAAATCAATACGAAAGTGGTAAAATAGTGGCTGCCATTTGCCATGGCGTTAGCGGATTGCTGAATGTTAAGCTGTCCAACGGCAAATATTTAATAAACAACAAAGTCATTACCGGATTCAATTGGTTTGAAGAAAGTCTGGCAGGGCGAAAAAAAGAAGTACCTTTTAATCTGGAAGCTGCATTAAAAGAAAGAGGTGCTGATTATCAAAAAGCTATTATTCCGATGACTTCAAAAGTAGTTGTTGATGGTAACCTGATTACCGGACAGAATCCTTTCAGTTCAAAAAAAATGGCAAAAGTGGTGATATCTGAATTGAATAAAAGACAGCATAAATAATCTTAGATATGCAAACAATATTAGGTGCAAGCGGACAAATTGGCGAAGAACTGGCAAAGGAGTTGAAAAAGAATTTTACGTCTGATATACGGATTGTAAGTAGAAATGCAAAAAAAGTAAATGATACAGATACCGTTTTATCAGCAGATTTATCCATTCGCGAAAAAGCGATTGAGGCTGTGGAAGGCAGTGAGATAGCCTATTTTACTTTAGGACTCCCAATGAATTCAGACTTATGGAAAAAGCAATTTCCGCTGATTACACAGAATGTAATTGATGCCTGCAAAATTAACGGGACAAAACTGGTGTTTTTTGATAATACCTATATGTATCCGCAGAATGATCAGATTCTCACAGAAGATACACCTTTCATGCCGGTAGGCAGAAAAGGAAAAGTGAGAAAAGAAATGGCCGAAATGATTTTAAAGGAGATGTATTCGGGAGATCTGGAAGCGGTTATTTGTCGTGCTCCTGAGTTTTACGGACCTGATAAAACGCAGAGCATAACCAATACCTTAATATTTAATAATATTAAAGAAGGTAAAAAACTAAAAGTACCGTTAAGAGATGATAAAAAAAGAAGCCTGATCTGGACGCCCGACGCTAGTCGAGCTACGGCATTGATTGGAAATACACCGGACGCTTTTGATCAGACCTGGCATCTGCCTGTTGACCAAAGTCATTTGACCTATAAGGAATTTATAAAGTTGTCTTCAGAAGTTTATGGTTACGAACTGAAATATTCCGTTATCCCGAAATTTGCTTTTCGGATTGGAGCTCTTTTTAATGACAGGCTAAAAGAGTTACAAGAATTGCTCCCAAGGTATGAACACAATAATCTGTTTGATGATTCGAAATTTAGGAAGCGTTTTCCGGATTTCAACATCACGACTTATAAAGAAGGGATTCAGGAAATTAAGCGTAAACAACTTTCTGCGGAATAAAAGCGTGACTTATATAGTGTCTCTTTTTTAAATAATATTGGTTTTCTAAATTTATTTTCGGAGCATTTCAGTGAAAAAAATCTGTATAGTGTTAAAAGATACAAAGAGAAATATCGGTTGATACGCCTAAGTGTGATTATTGATAAGATGGCTCTTAATTATTGAGTAGGAGTAAAGATGAGTAAAATACATAATCTTGGGGGCTTATAAAATATGCCCTATATTTGTGGTAGCTTAACAAAGTTAATTCCTAATAAACTGTTCATCTTGAATAACTATTATTTTCTTTTTTGTATCATTTTTTCTCTGTTATCATTAAAATTACCTGCCCAGGTAAAATTTGAAAGATCATGGTATTATACAGCAGTCGATACGGTTTCCCCTAATAATATCGATAATAAATCATTTAAACATTTGAAACACAGCCAGGAAAATCCTCCTTTCCATAACAAAGGAATATATTGGTTTAAACTGGATATACAAAACAATAATATAGATAAGGATTTGATTATTAGTATCAAAAATCCACATCTGGATTCTGTGTTTTTATTTCAGCGTATAAATAGCGAGATTGTTGCAACAGATACGGGGGGTAATAGTCTTAAACTTAAAGATAGTACTTATTTGCGATATGTACGGTTTAAGATTAAAGGGAGTACATCCGTTGTATGGTTGAAAACGTGTTTAAAAAAAGAAATTCTGTTTCCGGTTACAATAAATCCGGTAGCTGATTTTTATCAGACAGAGGGCGTTAGCTTTTTAAAAATGGGTATTTACTATGGTATTGCAGTAATTGTGATGATAGTGAATATTGTCCTTTATTTTAGTTTCAAAGAACCCAAATTTCTATACTATTGTGTACTGATTTTAATGACAGCTCTTTTATATGCTTATGCGGATGGATTGTATGTTTTAGTGAGTCGTAACCCGTTGTGGCTTAACTATGCAAGTCTGCCTGTGATGTTAGGAGCTACCGTTGCAAGTGTTGTTTTTTCGATTAGATTTTTAGAATTGGATAAGAGATATACTTATTTGTTTCGGATAAGTTTCGGTTTATTGATTCTGATGTTTTTTTGTTTTTTGACATATGTTGTTTTTGACTGGACAGGGGCTTGCATTCTGGGAAATATGATGTTGCCGTTGCTGCTACTGTTTTATTGGTTAGTAGCTTTGTCTAGATTTAAGGCGAGTACAGCTGCCCGGTTTTTTGTGTTTGCGTCAGCACTGTCGCTCATATTTACGCTCAATTTTTTCATTTTTAGATTTTTAGGTCTTAATTTTCTTAATCTGATGCCCGGTGAGTTAAAGATTGCTAATATTTTGCAAATGTTTGTTTTAAGTATTGGAATTCTTCATAGAGTAAAAATACTGCATAAAGAGCATGCTTATTATCGCGAAGGAATTCAACGTTATTTACAAGACCGACCGGTAGAATTACAGGAGGAAAAGAGGTTAACACCTTCAGAAGACGCGTTTGATCAGTTGCAGGAACAATTTGGCTTAAGTGAACGGGAAATAGATGTTCTTAAATTGCTTGCCGAAGGGCTAACTAATCAGCAAATTGGAGAAAAACTATATCTTTCGTCTAATACGGTTAAGTTTCATATCCGTAACATTTACCTGAAGATGGATATCAATAACCGGGCTCAGGCTGTAAATAAGATACACGGTGTGGTTTAGCTTTTCATGTTCATAGTTGTGGTTTATAAGTAATGTCGTTATCACTGTAACAAGTCCGCCCTTATAGTTTTATGAATTCGCGGAAAGGAAAGTCATTCCTTATTCGCCTTTTGTAACTTTTTTTAAAAATTCCTCCCAGAAAATGAAAAACTACCCAAACGGGTGGGAGATAAAATGGTGCAGAAGGCTAATTTTGAAGACCTAATCTAAAAATTTACTATGAATACTTCTGTTGACTTTAATCCTTTAGACACAGTAACCTCTTTTGAACAAGTACGCGTCCATTATGAATCGGAGTTTGGTATTACCTGGTTGTTTATGCAACCTAGTCCGCGACCTTGCTTTAATCAGATTTGTATGAACGAATTGTTGGTAAACCAAACGCAAATTGAGGCTTTACATGCAGATCCTGGACACCGACCTCAATATCCTACCAATTATCTGGTGTTGGCATCGGACGTTGAAGGTGTATTTAATCTGGGTGGTGATCTGGAAACATTCAGGAAAATGATAGCAAACAAGGAACGGAGTAAGTTGCAGAATTACGCCCATTTATGTATCGAAAATTTGTGGACTTTTTATAATTTACAGACAATCACTTCTATTTCTCTGGTTAGAGGGCAGGCTTTAGGGGGTGGATTTGAAGCTGCTTTATCTGCTCATGTGTTAATCGCCGAAAAAGGAGGAGTGGCAGGCTTTCCAGAAGTAATGTTCAACTTATTTCCCGGTATGGGGGCAATCAGCTTTCTTTCACGCCGTATCGGATTAAGCGCCGCTGAAAAGATGGTACGTTCGGGGAAGATATATACTACAGAAGAACTATTTGATATGGGGATAGTGGATGTGCTGGCTGAAGAGGGACAGGGAGAACAGGCATTGCGGGATTGGGTTAAAAAGACACATAAATCGCTGAATTCTTTTCAGACTATTCAAAAAGCTAAACAACGTGTGAATCCGTTAACAAAGCAAGAGCTGCTTGATATTACAGAAATCTGGGTGGATGCGGCCTTACGTCTGACTGATCGTAATCTTAATATCATGGAACGTTTGGTACTTGCTCAGGACAGAAAAATGGTTAGTTAGTTCCCCGAAGGGGTGTCCGAATGGATGCCTTTGGCACCTTCGGCAAGTTTCCAGAGAGTCTCTTCAGAATAAGACAGCGAGATGAACGATATTCTTTGATGCATAGTTTTTAAAAAGATAAAAAGTGTAATTTTGGATTCATTAGTTATTAGCGGATCTTCTTTAAAGAGGATTAATATTTAAGTTATGAATTTCAGAAAAAGTATTTTACTTGTATCCCTTTCGTTTTTAGGAATAACTACGTTGAAGGCGCAAAATGTATCTTTAAAGCTTTCAAATGATCTTAGTGAAGAGCGAAAAGATGAGCTTATTGTTTTAAAAAGAGCCTTTTTAGAGAAAAAGTTTAAAAAGAAGATCGATGGAAGAATATCGGTGACCGAAGGAAATCAGCCTGTCTTTGTTCAGTTTGATGATTTAAATAAAGACGGAATCTGGGATGAGATGGCATTTCTTCAAAATTTTAAATCTTTAGAAAAAAAGCAACTTCTGCTTTCTTTTGAAACAGCAGGTGATGCGAAGATAAAACCTTTAACCCGGGCTTATGTAAGGCAGAAAAGAAGATTAGCGGATAATACTTTTGGATTAAACTTAGATAAAGATTCTGTGCCGGCAAATCAGCCAAATACAGATTTTAAGAAACAAAAGCTACCAGCTATGTTGACAGAAGGTCCCGCCTGGGAGAATGATAAAGTTGGCTTCAGATTATATATGGATATCAGAAACCAGAAAGATATTTGGGGTAAACGTACTTCTAAGATGGTATTGGATTACGTAGGGACAAATACAGGCGATAGCTATCATGAATTAAGTGACTGGGGTATGGATATTCTTATAGTAGGTAAGTCGCTGTCTGCTGGAGGTATTGCTGTTAGTGTACCTTTACATGGAAGAGATACTTTGGTAAGATTAGGCGGAGCTAATATGGGTAAAATTGTTTATGAGAAAGTTGCTGATGGTCCGGTAAGAGCTATTTTCAGAATGCATTATCCGGAATGGAACATTTTAGGAGATGGAAAACTAGCTTCATTAACGGAAGAGATTAGCATTTGGGGTGGACAGTATTTCTTTGAAAGCAAGGTAACTTTAAAAGGTGCTCCGAAGAAAACTCAACTGGTTACCGGAATAGTTAATCTTTCAGCAAAGCAATCGCATGAATTTTTTAATAAGAAAGTAGCTGCGGTTTATAGCTATGACGTTCAAACTGAAAATAAAGATAAGTTAGGAATGGCCGTTTCCATGCCTAAAAAATACTGGGCTAAGTTTGGAAAAATTGGGGACGAAGGTGTGGATATTAAAAACAGCTATACCGCTTATGAGAAATTGAATAAAAATAATTCTGCAAAGTTTAGATTTCACGTTGGTTGGGAGTTGTCTGATAATACATTTAAGACAATAGACGGATTTAAAAATTATATTGCAAAGCAGGCAGGCTTAGAAGCAAATCCGATAAAGGTGAAATAAAAAAAGAGGATTTTATAATCCACTTTTCTTTATTTGAGGGAGTCGAAGTTTTCTTGTGCCTGCAGAACATCTTTGACTCCTCTCAATGAACAATTTACCTAGTTCTTTTACTATTGAGCGTCCAATGGCAAGTCTTTAGCCTTTTCCGCACTGAATTTTAGTCCGGGAGTTAGCCAGTATAATAAAATGACTCTGGAATATCTAAAGTTGAATGGTGACAATATAATTGTAGCCATAAGAAACACAACTATATATGTCATCGGATTTTCCGACCCGGTTAATACATAAATAGCTACGCATACGGCAACCATCTCCGCTACGTTAAGCGCATAGCTAACAAACATGGAAACATAGAAATATCCCGGTTCTCTTTCAAATTTAAGATTACAATGAGGGCATCTGTCGTACATAGTTTGTTTGAAACTATACATTTTATTTTTAAATAAATCGCCCCTCCTGCATCTGGGGCATTTTGCTTTTATTGCAGCTTGTTTTTCTGTTAATAAGGTGTATGTAGTCTCTGAATTTGTATCTGCCATATTCATTTAATTTTTTTTCCTGAATTCTTCAGGCGTTATATCTACGTGTTTTTTGAAAAATTTGGTGAAATAAGAATTGTCGCTGAAATTTAGCCTGTACGCAATTTCGGATATGGATAAATCCATATTAATTAATAAACGCTTTGCTTCTAATATAATTCGGTTTCTGATAAGTTCTCCTGCGGAAATACCTAAAATATCCTGACAAAGCGCATTAAGATGATTTGGCGTAATGTATAATAGCGCTGCATACTCTTTAGGTAATTTCAGTTTATTATAATTTAGCTCTATCAGTTTTTTAAAGTTATTTAATAAGGTATAGTTGTAATTATTTTCTGAAGTATACAAGGTGTTTTCGCGTCCTAACTGTGCAATCCTTAAAAAAATCTGTAGCAAAAATGTTCTGATGATGTCCATTTTCATTTTTGAATTGCTTTTAGCTTCTGCAAGGATACACTCAAAGACATCAGTAATTTGTTGTTGAATCTCTTTTGGAACATCGATTACCGATTCTTTTGCATTACCACCGAAAAAAAAGAATTGTTCCAGATAATCTGGGCGTAATAGAAAGGACTGATAGAATGAGGCAGAGAAATTAATGATATATCCTTCGGCAGTGCCTTCGAAATTCCAGCTATGCACCTGTCCTGGTACCATAAAATAAATTTGGTTAGATTTAACGTCAAATTTTTCGAAATCGATGGTATGGTTTCCCCTGCCCTCTGTAAAAAACACCACATGGTAAAAGTTGTGCTTATGAGGTAGATGAAGATGCTTGTAACTTTCGGAATATTCGCTGAATCTACTGATAATGATCTCATCATCCTTTACATCAGTAATGGTACAGATATCATATATAGGTATGCCTGATTTCATTCGTTTACAAATTTAGCACTAATGCAAACGAATTAATGGTGTTTTTTACCGATATAGTGGTAATAGCGTTTTTATAGAAGGGAATATTGCTTTTCGGAGACAAATCCTTCTGATAACGAGTTGTTTATAATATGGTAAACTGCAGTTTCACGTTCTCTTGAAGCAATTACAATTTCGGTGCTTATCGTTTCTGCTTGAAAAAGCTCTTTTACTAATTCGGGCGAATTGTTTTCCCTGGAAAGATGTGAGAGTAACAAGAGCTGAAGCTTTGGAGATTGATGTTCTTTAAAAAGTTGTAGAGCCTGACGATTGGAAAGATGGCCTTTTCCTCCACTAATTCTATTTTTTAAGAAATAGGGATATCTGCTTTTTTGTAGCATTTCTTCACAATAGTTGGCTTCCAAAAATACAGCATCGCACATTTTGAAATATCTGATTAAATTATCGCAAACAATACCCAAATCTGTAAAAACGCCTACGCAAGTGCGGTGATGTTCGATAATAAAGGAATGTGGATGAGCGGCATCATGATGTTTTTCGAAAGCGGTAATTTTTAATGTACCTATAGAAATAGGTGTTTCTGCCGTAAAATAATTTACTGCATCTAACTGGATTTTGCTGTTCGAAAATGTAGCATAAGTAAAATACACAGGAATTCCATATTTCTTAGTGAATATTTTGACGCCTTTTATATGATCTCCATGTTCATGGGAAATAAAAATAGCTCTTATCTTGCTGATAGACAATCCCAGCCTTAACAGGCGTGTTTCGACTTCTTTACAGGTAATTCCGATATCTATAAGAATGGCATCTTCTTGGTTAGAAACGTAATAACAGTTTCCGTTACTACCCGAATTTAAAGACGCAATTTGTATCGACATTATATTGAAGAAAAAATAAAATCAGATATGTAATAAATATCATTTTGAAAGGTGATAAATTTAGCGAATTAGATATGAAAAATAAACCGAACTTTATATATACACCATAATTATTACATGAACGTCAGTAACATCAGAAATTTTTGGTACAGGATTATCGGTGATAAAGAAGAATTCGAGCTTAACAGCCGTATTTTTCATTATATCTGTTTCTTTGGGATGCTGGCTTTGTTAGTAAATATTCCATTGAACCACTTTATTGGATTCCCGATTTTAACTTTTGTTCTCATAGCTTCTCTAATAGGTGTTTTTTTGAGCTATTATATATCCAGATTTATGCATCGGCAAAGTTTGGGAATTCTTTTCTTTGGACTTGTCTGCAACTGCCTTTTTACGCTCAATTATTTTTTTAGCAGTGGTATAAATGGTGCTGGTTTGCTGTATTTTTTATTAGATTTTTTCTTAATCATTACGGTTGTTCCTAAAAAACAATACTTTTTTTGGCTAATAGTTAATCTAATATTGGTTGTAGCTGTTATGGGAATAGAGTATGAATTTCCTTATCTGATAAAAAATCAATACGAAGACCGGATAGATAGATTCTATGATCTTTTTATAGCGTATTTCATTACCTTAATGCTGTTGGTGCTTCTGATTAGGGAAATTTGGAAGAACTATTTTTTAGAAAGACGCGCTTATGAAAGCAAAGCAAGGGAGCTTGCAAAATTAAATGAAGAAAAAAATAAGCTATTTTCCATCGTTGCACACGATTTGCGTTCGCCGCTTCTGTCTATACAGAATTATTTGGAGTCGTTAACTTCTGTTTCATTTACTAACGAGGAGAAAAATGTGATTAACCAGAAGCTTCTGGAAAACACTGTTGCTGCCAACGAGATGATGGACAATTTGTTAACATGGGTTAAAACACAATTGAATGGGGTTGAGCCCCATCTTGTGCGTTTTAATCTGTCTGAAGATCTTAAAACCACTATAGACTTATGCCAGAATATGGCAGAAAATAAAAAAATTAATCTTTATGTTGATGTAGACGATTCTGTAATTATACTGGCAGATAAAGAAATGATAAAAGTTGTTACAAGGAATCTTATTATTAACGCTATTAAGTTTACCAGTATTGGCGGATATGTAATTGTAAAAGCAGAAAACGTAGATGATAAGTGCTTAATAAGAATAACAGATAATGGCATGGGTTTTTCTTCACAAGATCAAAAAGACGTATTCTCGCATCGATTAAAATCTAAAACAGGTACAAAGAATGAGAAAGGAACTGCCTTGGGTCTGATTATTTGCAGGGATTATACCTTATTACAAAAAGGGAAAATAGCCATGGAAAGTAAAGAGGGAATGGGTACTACCTTTACACTTACTTTTTCTGCGTGATACACAGACTTACTGAAAATAGGATTAGGTTCCAGAAGATCTGTAAGCGTGATATGTTACAATAAGCTTTAAATAATAGAACTAAATGTTTATTTTGGATTGTAGAAGCAATCACAATTTTGCCGGTCTTAGGCATTTGCTCATGGAAAATAAAAAATAAACAGATGAAAATTAAAAGCTCATTTTTAATACTTATCTATTCTGTCGTCTTCACGGGCTTAACTTCTTGTGACCGAAATACCAGGAAATCTCGAGATGAATTACAAGACTCTATAAAGAAGGAAGCATTGAAGAAGTGGGATGAAACAATTCCAGGTTCTTTTTCAGAACAACGCGATCTTAAATTTGATAGCGTATCTATAGACAGTTTTTTAAAGTCTTATCCGGCCTTGGCAAGCTATAAAGATAGTATCACCGAATTTTATAAACGTAGAGACTATGCCTATGCATGGTTTAATAAAGATGGTATTATTGAACAGGCCGGAAATCTGGCAGATAGAATAAGAAATATTGCACATGAAGGAATATATAAAGATATGCCATATTCGAAAGAATTGGATTCTTTGATTTATGCCGGACATGGTAAAGTAAAAGCTTCTGCTCAGACGGAGTTAATGTTGACAGGACAATATTTTGTCTTTGCAAATAAAGTTTGGCAAGGGGTAGATGAAAAAACCAGTAAATCTGTTCAATGGTATGTTCCCCGTAAGAAAGTTTCATATGCAGATTTATTGGATAGTTTGTTGGCAAGCAGATCCTCTCTGCAAACAGTAGAAGGCAGACCCGTTTATCGCCAGTATGTTTTGTTGAGATCTTTTTTGGCTAAATACAGAAGTCTGGAAAATCAGAAAGAGATTTTAAATATAAGTATGGATGCAGGGAAAAAATCTTTTAAAATGGGAGATTCTTCGGATAACATTGCTAAGATTAGAAGAAGGTTATATTTTCTCGGAGATTATAAAGAGAGCGATACGCTTTCTAACTTATACGATGCAAATCTGGAAAATGCGGTAAAGGGCTTTCAGGAAAGACATGGTTTATTCAATGATGGGGTTATTGGGTTGGGTACGATAAAAGAAATGAATGTTCCATTGAAAGATAGAATTAGGACTATTATTGTAAATATGGAACGTTATAGATGGGTTCCTGCAGGTTTAAATAAAGAGTATTTAGGGATAAATATTCCTGAATATAAGCTTCATGTTTATGATGCCGATAGTTTATTGTGGAGCTGTAATGTGGTAGTAGGAAAAGATGTTCACAAAACCGTGGTTTTTCAGGGTGATTTAAAATACATTGTTTTTAGCCCATATTGGAACGTACCGCCAAGTATTGTGAGAAATGAAATACTTCCTGCAATGAAGCGAAATTCGAATTATTTAAGGCAGCATAATATGGAAGTTACAGGGCAATCCAACGGCTTACCGGTTATTAGGCAATTGCCCGGCAAAAATAACTCTCTGGGTTTGGTAAAGTTTCTTTTTCCCAATAATTTTAATATTTATTTACATGATACACCAGCTAAGGAACTTTTTAATAGAGAAGAACGAGCTTTTAGTCATGGTTGTATTCGTGTTAGTGAACCACAGAAGCTGGCGGAGTTTTTATTAAAAGACTATAAAGATTGGAATAGCGAAAATATTAATAAAGCGATGCATGGGACCAAAGAAAAATGGGTGACTTTGAAAGAGAGTGTGCCGGTTTTTATAGGGTACTTTACTGCTTTTGTTGATAGAAATGGACAGATAAATTTCAGAAAGGATATTTACAATAGAGATGGAGCACTGGAAAAAATGATACTGGAATAATTATTTAGTTGTGAGTCGCTTTTCTAATCTGCAACTCACAACTAATAACCGAATTTATTCCTTCTTCTTGAACAGATTATTCAGCTTATTCTTTACCTCATCTTTCAGCTTTTCTTCTGCTTGTTTTTTAATGGTATCTACTTTTTGTTGTGCTTCCGCTTTTGCTTTGTCAGTAATTTTTGTTACTTCTTCTTTTGCTTTGTTTTCCAACTCGGCTTTTTTGTCAGCAATAATCTGATTAGCTACATTTTTAACCTCAGTTTTGTTTTCTGATAAGTCTAATTTTATAGTAGGCTTGGTAACAGTTCCCCCAATCAGAGCATTTACTTTTATCATATCTCCTAAAGATACATTAGTGCCGGCTTTACTATTTAGAGACGCTAACAGGGTGTTCGCAGCTTCATTGGCTTTCCCTCCTAATTTTTCTTTTGGAATATTAATCGCCAATTTATAATCCATAGTCTGGTCTAAACCATTAGAGCCCTGTACGTTCATTAAAATATCGTTTTTCTTAATGTTAAAAGGAGAGACTAGTAGCCTACCGTTATCTATTTGGAATTTGGCCAGCACATTCTTCAGCTCCAATTTTTTTAGTTCACCCGCATTTAAACTTGCTGATAACTTGTTTAAAGGCTCAAAGCCATCCAGGACAGCCTCAATAATATTTGCCATACCAGAAGCATCTATAGAAGAGTAGACAGGCATCATGTCTTGTCCCAGGTCAGAATTGAATTTTAAATTGGTAGTAAAGGTTCCATTAGTATATTTAGCAATTGGAGCTAATAATTTGATGGTATTGAACATATTGAAAGCTTTCTGTATATTCATTTTTTCGATTGCAAAATCAATATCGACTTTCGGTTTTTTAATATCCTTAGTAGCATAAGAACCGTTCATTTTTAAATTACCGTCTAACATCTGCATGCCCATATTTTTAAAGAATACGGTTTGATCTTTCACTACCAGTGTTCCTTGTGCATTTTTTATATCATAGTTGTCATATAAAAGCCTGCCAGCTTTCATAGTCATATTAAAATCAATGTTTTTAGGAACTTCTATTACAGATAATTTGCTTGTATCTGCACTTGTTTGTTCAGTACTTGCAGGCCCCATTAATTCGTTGACATCAATCAGAGATGAAACAAGATTGAAATTTCCTTGCAGAGGTTTATCTTTTCCAAATACGTATGATAAGTAGTTATTTACTGCGCCGTTTGCCTGGAAATCGCTTTTACCGATTTTTGCGACAATATTGCTTAAAGTAATGTTTTTGGGGCTCAGGCTCATTTTAGCAGTAGGTATACTCACAGGTTTGGCAACTGCGGTTCCCGAGTAATTAAAGTTTGTAGCTGTAACATTTCCACTAGCCTTAAAAGCTTCGTAGTTCCCCTTGTCTATAGTCGATTTTTTTCCTGAAGCGACAATGTCAGCATTTAAAATACCACTCAGAGTCATGTCTTTCAGAGGAAATATGGTAGTAAGCTGTTTTAGATCTAAAGCCCCCTTTAATGCTAAATCCAGATAGGGGTCGCTAATTGGTGTTTTTACCAATAATTTTCCATCCAAAGGTGCTTTGTCGAAGGCCAGGTGAAATGCAGGAACATCAATTATAGTGTGATCTGTTATACCATCGGGATTAGATATTTTAGCTTTAATCTGTATGTCATTTATGGCTGACGGTAGAGAAGTATATTTCAATTTTCCGTTCTCTATGTTTAAGTTAACATCGAATGCAGGTAAGGACTTCTCGTTATAAGTTCCTTTCGCGAAACCTTGAAGTCCAAATTTGCCGGATGCTTGCAAATCTTTGAAGTTGGATGCGTACATAGAAGGGATGAGCGAAAGAAAATTCTTCAAATCCGATTTTTGTGCATCAAATTTTACATCTATCACCATATCAGTATCGTTAGGCATAGCCAAACTTCCAACCAATGAAAGTACCAACTCGTTTAATTTGATGGTGTTTTCCTTTAAGGCGAATTTCATATTTGCTAAATCAATGTCTAAAGGCAGGTTAGCGTCTAATGTTACACCATTTAAGTAAGGGATGGCACCATATTTTACAGTTAATTTCTCAATTTGAGAGTCGGTCTCTAAAACAAACAAATCCTGAGTGAAATCACCTTTTCCGCTATGATTTACATTGTTTAATGCCATATAAAAGTCTAAGGAGGAATCGTCATAAATGATATTTCCGTTTTTAATGGAATATCTTTTCAGAGCAGCTTTAAAGTCTGACGAACTAGTATCTTTAGGAGAGGTTTCAGTAGAATCAGCTTTTACAATATCCCAATTAGCTTTGCCGCTTTTCAGAACTTTAGCGTAAATCTTAGGCTCATCTAATTTTACTTCGTTTATTTCGTACTTCTCACCTTTAATAACACTCATTAAATTGAGGTTAAGTTGAAGATGCTTAATATTTGCCAGGGTATCTGTAGCGAAGCTATCGATTCCTATCACTTGTAAATCGTTCAACTGTATGCCCAGTTGAGGAAAAGAACTTATTAAAGTTAAATCCAGGTCTTCGAAATTTACTTTAGCATTTAGACTTTCGTTTATAGTACCTTTTACCTTATTGATGATAGTATCTTTAAAGAAAAAAGGAATACTAGCTGCAATAACTACGATTGCAA
Source organism: Pseudopedobacter sp. (assembly GCF_040392825.1). Classification (NCBI taxonomy): domain Bacteria; kingdom Pseudomonadati; phylum Bacteroidota; class Sphingobacteriia; order Sphingobacteriales; family Sphingobacteriaceae; genus Pseudopedobacter; species Pseudopedobacter sp. The sequence goes on along the minus strand of NZ_JBEBVH010000022.1, from coordinate 11,549 downwards.
CAATAAAAATTGAGAAGATAATGAGGGATTTTTTTAACATTTTATCTGTTTTAGCTCTGGTATTAACACAAAAGTAAAGGAAATATTTTATTCGATAAAGAATATATAGGTTTTAAGGTCTTAATTCTCTGGTAGATAGAATCCGGTAAAAATAAAAAAATCCTCTGATCTTGATCAGAGGATTTAAAAAAGTCTGTATGAAATAATTAATTAGTCTTCGTCTCCAGGTTCTTCCAGAGGCGGAATACCTGTAACAATAGCTTTAATTTTTTCTTCCAGTTCTTCTGCCAATTCAGGATTGTCAAGAATCAATTGTTTTACAGCATCACGACCTTGACCAAGCTTTGAATCTGCATAGCTAAACCATGAACCAGCTTTTTTAATAATACCGTATTCAACACCTAAATCTATAATTTCGCCTGCTTTGGAAATACCTTCACCAAACATAATGTCAAACTCGGCAATTCTGAAAGGAGGTGCTACTTTATTTTTTACTATTTTAACTTTTACTCTGTTTCCTGCAACTTCATCACTATCTTTAATTTGAGAGATACGGCGGATATCTAAACGAACAGAAGAATAAAATTTTAATGCGTTACCACCAGTAGTTGTTTCCGGATTTCCAAACATTACGCCAATTTTATCCCTTAATTGGTTAATGAATATACAGCAACATTTAGTTTTGCTGATAGTACCAGTTAATTTACGTAGCGCCTGAGACATTAAACGGGCCTGTAAACCCATTTTAGAATCACCCATTTCCCCTTCAATTTCCCCCTTTGGAACCAATGCAGCAACAGAGTCAATCACAATAACATCAATTGCTCCGGAACGAATCAGATTATCAGCAATTTCTAAAGCCTGTTCACCATTATCTGGTTGGGAAATTAATAAATTCTCAATGTCAACACCTAATTTCTGTGCATAAAACTGATCGAAAGCATGCTCAGCATCTATAATTGCAGCAATACCGCCTGCTTTTTGTGCTTCTGCAATAACATGTGTGGCTAAAGTAGTTTTACCTGAAGATTCCGGACCGTAGATTTCAATAATTCTTCCTTTAGGTAAGCCGCCAATGCCTAAGGCAATATCTAAACCCAAAGAACCGGTAGAAATAGCTTCGATGGCTTCAACTGGTGCATCACCTAATTTCATTACGGTTCCTTTTCCGTAAGATTTTTCCAGTTTATCTAAGGTAAGTTGTAACGCTTTTAACTTTTCGCTAGGATTACTCATGTATAATATTTTTAGTAATTTTTCTTTGTTTAAACTTTCCGATACAAAAATGCTAAAATTTTTATCATTTCACAATGGTGCTGAAGAAAATTTTTTGTTGACATAAAAATAGGTCAATTCTTGCTAAAAGTATTATTATTTAATAATTTTTTACGAATTGGATGAAGGGAGAGTGCCAAGTAAAACAAAATAGATAGATAAGAGGGGAAATTGCTCAATAAAAGCCTGACTAGTTATTAAAATATAGGTTTTAAGAAATATGCTGCGTTTACATATTAAACTCGGGAAAATAATAATTTAATAGGCCGTTGTCTATCCAGCCATTCCCATTAACGACTACAGTTTTGGTCGCTTTTTCCTCGCTTCCTTCAAAAATCTTTAATGTTAGTGATGTTCCTGGGACAGCATCTTCTACGCTCACAGAAAGGCCACCGCCAGAAGCATATTGGTGTAGACTGACTGTTTTTTCCCAGGGAAGGCTAGTGATGGTTTCTTCGTAATTATAGTCCGAGAAGTCAGTTTCGTTTGGATCTGTAATAGTTGGAGTATATTGCACAGTAACTGGCACCGTTACATCTCCACTCACTTTGTAAGTGAGCTTGCGTAAACCTTTGCCCTCATTTTTTGAGCATGCATTTAATAGAACAACAGCAAATAATGCAATTACAGCTAAAAATAGTTGATTTCTTTTCATAAGTTTTTCATTTGATATCAAGATAACGTTTTTTACATCTTTTTGTTGGTGTATAAGGATGCAATAATTAACTGATGTTTACGCTTACAAAAGGAAAGAAGTAAAAATTAAACCAATGCTACAAAAAAATGTGCTCTATTTTGCGGATCTCTTTTTTAGTTCTTTTGCAATTTTTTTCTTCTGTTCCAATGTTTTCTTCTCGGCAGCTTTTTTAATTGCCAAGGCTTCTTTTTTCTTTAGAGCTAGAGGAGAGTTTTGTTGTTCATAATACCTGCAAAACCAGGTTAACGGGCATATTTCGCATTTGGGGTTACGCGCTACACATATATATCGTCCATGCAAAATAAGCCAGTGATGCGCTATGTGTATTTTTTCCTGAGGGAGATACTGGACAAGTTGTTTTTCAACAGCCAAAGGTGTTTTTGCATTAGTGGTTAAACCTATTCTATTGGCAACGCGGAAAACATGTGTGTCGACAGCCATAGCCGGTGCATTATATATGACTGAAGAAATTACATTTGCTGTTTTTCTTCCAACTCCAGGCATTTTCTGAAGATCTTTAACATCTTCCGGAACAATTCCATTGAATTCATTCAAGAGGATCTTAGCCATACCTACCAAATGCTTGGATTTGTTGTTTGGATAGCTTACCGAACGTATATAAGTGAATACTTCTTCTGGCGTAGAGTTCGCTAAACTTTCTGGTGTGGGATAACGTTCGAAAAGTTTAGGTGTAACCTGATTTATTCTCTTATCTGTACATTGTGCAGAGAGAATTACAGCAATCAGCAATTCGAACGGACTGTTATAATGAAGTTCTGTTTCTGCCTGGGGCTGATGCGCTGAAAAATATTCTACAAACGCTTTGTAGCGGTCCTTTTTTAGCATGATTGCCTAGTTTTTTACAACTTCTTTTTTAGGAAACATTAAAGATGCTATTACACTCGCTGCTAAAATTCCGATAATGATATATAAAGAATGTGCTGTTGTAAAACCAATTTCTTTGAGATAATCATGTGCCAGCATTTTTATACCAATAAATACCAATAGGAAAGAAAGTCCTGTTTTTAAGTAATGGAATTTATGGATGATGTTAACCAATAAAAAGAACATAGACCTTAACCCTAAAATGGCGAATATATTAGAGAAAAATACGATATAAGGGTCTTTTGTTGCAGCAAATATTGCGGGAATAGAGTCTACAGCGAATATTACATCGGTAAATTCTATAATTAATAAAACTAAAAATAGCGGGGTAATATACTTTTTACCATTTTCTATGTGGAAAAAGTTGTGTCCCACAAAATGAGGGTATACTGGGAAAAATCTGGAAGCCAGTTTAACTACTTTATGGTTTTTGGTATCTATTTCTTCCTCTTCATCTCTTTTTAAGAACATCATAATTCCAGAATAAATTAAGAAAGCGCCAAAGACGTAAAGTATCCATCCGAATTTGCTGATTAATGTAGCGCCAATAAAAATGAATAAAAAGCGCATAATTACCGCCCCTAAAATTCCCCAAAAAAGAACTCTGTGGTAATATTCTTTTTTTACCGAGAAAGCAGAGAAAATTAGCACCATTACGAATATATTGTCTACAGATAGAGCATATTCAATAACGTAGCCGGTAATAAATTCAAGAGCAAGGTTTTTACTGTAGATGTCTAAACTAAGTTCGAAATTATCAGGAATAAGTTTAATACTGTGCTGATGTTTTGCGGTTATAGCAATTAACTCGTCCATATTCTGGATGCTATGCAGGTAATTCGCATGAAATCTTAACAGGAAATAAAATCCTATAGCGAAACTCACCCAAATTAAACTCATTATGGAAGCACTTTTTAAGGAGACTTCTTTGTCTTCTTTGTTGAAAACACCAAGATCCAGGGCAAGCATAATGACAATAAACAATGCAAATCCCGTGAAAAATATTAATTCGTTACTCATTATCTGTTTCTTTCTGTCGTAAATCTAACTAAATTCTCCAGGCCGGTTCTGGACTCACTTTCCGGAAACTGGGCCAAAATTTTAAACGCTTCTTCCTGATATTTGAACATTTGCTGTTCTGCATAATCCAGGCCGCCATTTTCCTTAACAAATTCTATAATGGCATTTATTTTTTCTGGCTCATCATTATGATGTTTAACCAGGTTTTTGATCCGCTTTTTCTCCGATCTTTCAGCATTGTTAAGAGCATAGATTAAAGGGAGTGTTACCTTTTTTTCTTTAATATCTATGCCTTTGGGTTTGCCTACATCATCAGTACCAAAATCAAATAAATCATCTTTAATTTGAAAAGCTATGCCAATTTTCTCGCCAAAATCATGCATCTTTTTAACGGCTTCATCAGAAGCCCCGGCAGATGTTGCTCCGGCAGCACAACAGGACGCAATTAAGGATGCAGTTTTTTTTCTGATAACCTCGTAGTAAACATCTTCGCTAATGTCCATACGGCGAACTTTTTCCATTTGTAGCAATTCTCCTTCACTTAATTGTTGTACTGCGTCTGATACAATTTTAAGTTGCTTAAACTCCTGATGGTTTACAGAGAGCAAAAGTCCTTTTGCTAAAAGATAATCACCTACCAAAACCGCAATTTTGTTTTTCCATAATGCATTTACAGAAAAAAAACCACGGCGTTCAAAGGAATTGTCTACCACATCATCATGGACCAGGGTTGCAGTATGTAAAAGCTCTACAAAGGTCGCTGCATGATATGTAGATTCTGTAATTCCACCGCTAATACTGGCCGAAAAGAATACAAACATAGGTCGTATTTGCTTTCCTTTCCTCTTTACAATATAATGTGTAATCCTATCTAATAAAGGAACCGAACTTTTCATAGAAGCTTTAAACTTCTCTTCAAAAGCGTCAATTTCTTTTTCTATAGGTTTTTTTATCTCGTCTAGTTTCAACATTAGAAGCAGCTAGCTTTTGTTTGTCTGCAAACATAAGCAAAAAACATAATTTTTGTTTTTTTCAGGCACAGTTAAGGCTAAAAATCTGTATTATTGATTTCTGAATATGAATTATATGAAGATAGTCAGACTTTTTACTCTCGTAGCTTTAACTTTTTCTTTTTCAAATCTGAATGGACAATCTTTCAAAGAGCCTCAGAAATTCAGAGCTTTTGGAAAGATGCAGATAAACTATGCTTTTGGAGTTAATGAAGTTTTTAATCAGCAACAGGTTAATCCTTTTCAGATTAAATTGCTTTTTGGCCGGCAGAATGATAATGTTGGCCTGGGCTTAGGAATAGCTACTACCAATTTTAAAAGTTATGGCAGCAGTAACAGATTAAATATGAATACCGTGTCTTTTTCCGCAAACGGTCACTATAATTTCTTGAAACTTTCTGAAAACAAACAATCTCCGTTTGTAAGAGGAAGTGTAGGCTATGCGGCAAAGGTTTTTAAGGATTATGCTAAAGGGCTGAATTATGATGCGGGTTTGGGATATGTTTTAACTAATAAAAAAGGAGCTAAGTATTTTGTAGAGGTTCAATATCTGGCACAGCAATTTGAAGATTTTTTATATGAATCTAATAAATTGCGGGCAGAAGCTATTGGCGTTGGCGTAGGTATTTGGTTTTAGTCATTATTAAATTATGTAAAAATAAAAACGATGAGTAGAAACCTACTCATCGTTTTTATTTTTAGGCTTAAACCTTGGCTTAAATCCTAAAGGTTTAATCGCAGTAGTGTCTACTTCGCTGGGTTGATCTTCAACCTTTTTTTCGTGAGCTTCTACTGTTTCTGAGCTATTAAATTCATTAACAACTGATTCTGTATGCTCTGTTTTTTCTTCAACAACTTTTGTTTGTCCGGCTTTAAATCGGGGTTTGAAACCTAATGGTTTGGCTACTGTTGTGGTATCCTCCTCTGATTTCATTTCCTGTATTCCGCTATTTTCCTCAGCAGCGATTTCTTCATTAATAGATGCCGCGGGCTGATTGGCCTTAAATCTTGGTTTAAATCCAACAGGCTTTGAAATGTCAACGTTTTCTGTTTTTGGTACTTCAATATTTGAATTTTCTGTTGTTGCAGCCAGATTTTCTTCTTCTGTTTGGATTGTTTTGGTTATATCTGGTTTAAATCTGGGCTTGAACCCTAAAGATTTGGGTGTTTCTGCCTGTCCTTCATCTGCTATATTTTTAGTTTCAGGAACAGATTTATCTTCTTCGGTTGTGGTGTTTTTTGTTAATCCTGCTTTGAAACGGGGAGTGAATCCGCTTGGTTTGGCAACAGAAACACTTGGTTCTTCCTGAGAGTTTTCTGCACCTGGTTTATCTGTACCAGACTCAGCAATAGGTGTTTTTGTTACTCCCGGCTTAAATCTGGGTTTAAACCCAGCTGGTTTAACTTTACCTGCATTTTCGACCGGAGTTGTTTCGCTAGGAGTTACTTTAGCAGGAGGCAAGCTTGTAGGAATTTCTTCCTGCTTTTCTGTAGATACCGGAGCTTTAAACTTAGGCCTGAAGCCGGAAGGTTTAGCGAGAGCCGTTTCCGTTTTTACTTCCGTAGCTATTGCTTCAGACTTTTCGACTGCTTTTTCTCCTTTGAATAATTCTTTTAATCGGGTTTCCTCTTCTGCAGATAAAGGATAAGAATGGCGGAGTTTATTGAACCAATATTTCTTAGTATGGTCAAAACTCTTTTCACCCATAAGATCATAATGGCTTTTAAATTGATCAAAAAGACTTGGGTCTGCATCCTTCAATTGAGCCAGATCAATTTTTTTTTTCAAAAAGAATTCTTCAAAAATCATTTCTAAAAAGCTATTTCGACATTCAGATTCTTCCAGACAATTTTTTTTCCGTCGTTACTGACTTCCCAGTTCTGTTTTTCTTCTTCGCTGGCGTTTTTCAGTTGCGGATGCCATAATAATGGGAATGCTGTTTCTTTACCGTCTTCCAATTCGATAACTAAGCTGTCATCGTTAAAAGTAACCTTTAATTCATGGTCTTTTCTTCTAGTACTAACAATTCCCATAATTTTAAATAATTATTCAGCCATATTATGATAAACCGCCTGAACGTCGTCATCCTCTTCCAGCTTATCTAATAATTTCATAATTTCAGTAGCTTGTTCTTCATTAACCTCTGCGTGAGACAATGGAATTCTTTCCAATTTAGCTTGCTTAATCTCGATACCTTTTTCTTCTAAAGCTTTTTGCATTTTACCAAAATCTTCGAAGCCGGCATGTATTACAGCTAAGTCGTTGCCTTCCTCGTCTGCTTCTACATAAATTTCTTCCAGGCCATAATCTATCAATTCCAGTTCCAATTCTTCTAAATCCAAATCGCCAGGCGTAAATCTGAAAGTAGATACTCTTTTGAAAATGAAATCTAAAGAACCAGTTTTACCCAAAGTTCCGTTGGTTTTGTTAAAATAGCTTCTAACATTTGCAACTGTTCTGTTGGTATTGTCAGTAGCTGTTTCTACAAGTACAGCCACTCCGTATGGTCCGTATCCTTCGTATACAACCTCATCATAATTGGCTGTAGATTTATCGCTGGCTCTTTTAATTGCTGCTTCAACACGGTCTTTTGGCATATTAACAGCCTTCGCATTCTGAATAGCCGTTCTTAATCTGGAATTATTTTCTGGGTGAGGACCGCCTTCTTTTACTGCAATTACAATATCTTTTCCGATACGTGTGAACTGAACGGCCATTTTGGCCCAACGCTTAAATTTTCTTTCTTTTCTAAATTCGAATGCTCTTCCCATTTGTTATTGTTATTGAGAGATCTTATTTATATCTCTTTGTACATCAAAATTAAATGCTCTGAATTGAGCGACGTAAAATTAAGAAAAAAGCAAAAGCATTTGTGGCTTTTTTAGGATTTGTGGTTTTAACCTGAAGAATTTATTGTCTGGAAACCACACTAAAAGCCGTTTTGTAATTCTTTCGCTTTCCAGATAAATCAAATAATTCTGTATGCAGAATATATATGCCTGTTTTTACTCGGTTTTGCGACAAATCAAAACCATCCCATAGCCAGGTTCCGGAAGAACTTATTGCCTCGTTTTTTACAATTTTTTTTATCAGGCGTCCCTCGTCATTATATACACTTACATTCGCTACGTAATTGTTTTGGTCCAACTGGTAATTAATACTTAAAAGATCATTCGTACCGTCGTTATCTGGAGAAAGAACTTTGGTGGAGAGTGTAATACCGTCTGAAGCAGTATTTTTTGCCATATTTTGGGAGTTTTTATAGGCTGGAGTAGCAAAACCTACGCTTGCGGTAGCCGAACGGAAATTACCAGGTTTATTTGCAGATTCGTCAAAGAAGCTTCTTTCTAAAGAGACGCCTTTGTCGTCTTTTAAAAGTGGAAAGTGCATAGTTTTGGCGTAATTGAGCTGGTCTATTCTCTGGTTTTCTGTACCTAATAAAACAACTACGCCCTTATCATTATTAAAAGCAGGCAAACTGGCTACTTTAATAAAAGTAGCTGTATTTGGTGTGAAATACTCAGACTGTATATTTTCGGGATCAGTTGTAATAACCCAATATGTTCCGGGTTTAAAAAGCATACTGGTTGCGCTAATTGATTTTATATTTATTAAGGAATCTTTAGTATTCGTACTGGCAACAAACAGTTCTCTGAAATCAAAAGTTTCATCAGAATGATTATAGAGTTCCACAAATTCTTTACCGCCCATTCGTGGATTGAATAAAATTTCATTAATCAGGATTTTTCCTTTTTCAGGATGTGAAGGAACAACAAGTTCCGACTCCAGATCGGTTAACCTGGTAACTCCACAATCACAAATCTCCGAACTTTTTATCAAGAACGATTGTCCTCTTACAAAGCCGCTTCTGTAAATGAGTTCAATTGAATTAAATTCCGGAGCAAGTACTCTTACTAAGTCCGGCTTACCCATTTTACTCATATAATTGTCCCTAACGCTAGCTTTTAAACTATCTACTGCTTTGTTAAAAACCAGTACTGCTGTAGAATCATCTCTGAAAAATAGAGCAGATAGAGATAAAGGGGGAGCGGAAATATTGGATTTATAGATCGAGTTTGGTGTTCCGGGAGTACCTCCGTTTGGATGTTCGCTAGCTGAAAAATTTTGTGCATCAATACAAATAGATTCCGGGTCAATAAGCTCTAAAGTGTATCCGCCGTTTTTCTTGACATTATCTTTATACCATGCGTCTGAATACTGTACTTTATGAATAAGGGTACCTTCCTGATTGGTTAACACTAATGATCCTTTATCGTTTCTTAGCGTTGGCCAGGGGGAAATACCTATCGTTCTGCCATATTCCTTATACTCCAAAGTGTCACTTTTTGCACATATTATTAGATGTTCATTGGGCAAGATATAATCATCCCCGAAAGTATAATTGGTTGTCGAGTTAGTATATTTAAAGCCTTTTAAGGATAACTTTTCCGTTGTGGTATTAAGAAGTTCTATAAACTCGGCTTTCGGCAGATCAACCTGTGGGTTAGGGTTTGCAAAAATCTCATTTATTAAAATATAATTATAAATTGATAAATAGGGCTTGTTATAAGTAAAGGATAAGGTTAATGGCTTCGCATTCCAATTTCCTGTTAAATCGCGAATTTTATCGACTGTCAGCTGATAAGCCGCACTTTCGAAATCTTTATCATATTCCACAAGAATACTTTTTGAATATGTTGTTACGCTTTTTACTACGCCATTAAACGGTGTTATCTGGAAGTTCTTGTCTAAATCGATATCATTTGTTCTGATATCCTCCGTAAATGAAATTGTTAATTTATTTTTTTCGATGTGTGCAGATTCTATTTCCGGTGGCGCTATTTCTTTTATTAAAAAATTACCAAAAAAATGTTTTTTTTGAAAAGACGCTGTTGATTGTTGAATAGAAATACCGAACGAATTGCTTGTCGAAAATTGCTTATCTATAGCCTTCCCTTCGAATTGATACAAATTGCCCATTTGAGATTTATCCCATTCTAATGTGAATTCTCCCGAATTGCTTCTGGTTACTCTTATCCTGAAGGGATTATTGCTGGAACTGGAAACAGTTCCGCTTTGACCTGTTATAAGTTTAATAGAGTTAAACAAAGGACCATTCCGTTTAAAAAGAGAAATTTCTTTTCCGGTATTTCCAACCCGTACAAAATAACCATTCACATTAGTGTTACCGTTTAGGTTTTCAGAATCACTAATCAAATAAATATCAGCGTAATTATTTCCGGATACCGAAAACTTTAGATTACAATCGAACTCCCATACCGTATTTAAGGCCAAACGATTTGCGGTTGCTAAAAAGAAATTTGTATTGAGTAAGCCTGAATTAGATTTTAAAGAGCCGTTTTCAACAATAAAGTTTTCCTGTGCATTGGGACCAACCCATGCAGGATTTGTAACAAAATCGTCATCATCGAATTTATCATTTAATTGTGAAAAAGCGTTTTTATGTAACAAAAACATTAAAAAAAGTAAAAACTTTCTCATATTTGGCCATATTTAGAATAAATATAATATTTAAAAATTAATTAATTAAAGAGAAAAAAAATGAAAGTTGCAGTTGTAGGCGCTACCGGTCTTGTGGGAACGGAGATGTTAAAAGTTTTAGCAGAGCGCAATTTCCCGGTTACAGAATTGATTCCTGTTGCTTCTGAAAAAAGTAAGGGTAAGGAAATTGAATTCAAGGGAAAGAAATACAAGGTTGTAACTGTTGAAGAAGCTATAGAAATGGTTCCCGACGTGGCTTTGTTCTCTGCCGGAGGAAGTACTTCCCTAGAGCAAGCGCCTAAGTTTGCTGCTAAAGGTACTGTAGTGATCGATAATTCTTCTGCATGGAGAATGGATCCTTCTAAAAAATTAGTGGTTCCCGAAGTAAATGCTTCAGTATTGACTAAAGAAGATAAAATCATTGCAAATCCAAACTGTTCTACTATCCAGATGGTAGTGGCTTTAAAACCTTTGCATGACGAATATAAAATCAAAAGAGTGGTAGTTTCAACTTACCAATCAGTTACCGGAACAGGAGTAAAAGCTGTAAACCAGTTAATGAATGAGCGTAAAGGAATTACCGATGGAGAAATGGCTTACGCTTATCCAATTGATTTAAATGTTATTCCTCAGATTGATGTTTTCCAGGATAACGGATATACAAAAGAGGAGATGAAAATGATTTTGGAGACTAAAAAAATTATGGGTGATGACAGTATTAAAGTTACAGCAACTACTGTTAGAATTCCGGTAATGGGGGGACACTCGGAGTCTATCAATATCGAATTTGAAAATGATTTCGACTTAGCAAAAGTTCGCGAATTGTTAGCTGCAACTCCAGGAGTTATTGTGATTGACGATCCGGCAAATGCGAAATATCCAATGCCAATGGATGCGCATGGTAAAGATGAGATTCTGGTTGGCCGTATTCGCCGCGATGAGTCTCAGGACAATACATTGAATATGTGGTGTGTTGCTGATAACCTAAGAAAAGGAGCGGCTACAAATACAGTTCAAATAGCGGAAGCATTGGTAGCACAAAGTTTAATAGGTTAATAGTTTAACTGGTTATAAATGAAAAGGCCTGTATTTTGTTACAGGCCTTTTTTATGAGTATATTTCCAGATTACGTGGTTGCGGCTAACCAACTTTGTATAAG
>NZ_JBEBVH010000021.1:0-26140 GCF_040392825.1 Pseudopedobacter sp. | reverse complement strand
CTCCACTACCTGTAGCTTTAATCACGTTTACAGCTAAGGCAACCACCGAAGGTGCTTTAATAAACTGGTCGACGGCAACAGAGCTATCAAATGATAAGTTTATCATCGAAAAAAGCTTAGACGGAAAGACTTTCTCCAAACTTACTGAAGTAGCAGCAAAAGGAAGTGGAAATTATTCATACACTGATAAAAATTTAAGTGCTTCTGCCTACTACAGATTAGTTCAGGTTGATCTGGGTGGAAAAACAACGGTGTATAATGATATGATAAGATACGTTAGTACTTCTGGACAAAGCGTTTCAGTCTATCCAAACCCAACTGTTTCATTTGTTAATATTAATCTAAACACTATCGCTAATGATGTGATAAATGTTAAAGTTACAGATGGTCTAGGCAAACTGATTAACAATATTACAGAAGTAGGTAATCAATCAATTAAAATTGATTTACGAAACCAAAAAGCTGGTGTATATTTTATCCAATTGACGAAAAACAATGAGGTAAGTTATCACAAAGTTGTAAAGCAATAGAGATATCTTGCTTATAAAAAATAAAGGCTTGCATTTAAATGCAAGCCTTTATTTTTTTATGTATATCAGCCGCCTACTTACATTCATCAATGACTTGTTGATAATAAGCCTCGTACACGGGTAGAATTAAGCTCAGGTTAAACTCTTTAGCTCTCGCCAGTGCATTTTCTTTAAAAACTTGTAGCTGGGTATCATCCTGTAAAATATGTATTGCTTTTTCAGCCATATCCTCTACGTCTCCGACAGGACTCATAAAACCTGTTACACCGTCTATATTCAATTCTGGCAAGCCTCCCGAATTACTAGAGATTACAGGTACCTTACACGCCATTGCTTCCAACGCAGCCAGTCCAAAACTTTCCGACTCCGACGGCATTAAAAACAAGTCTGATACAGATAGAATCTCCTCAACTGCATCTTGTTTACCTAAAAATCTGACATGTTCACATACGCCTAGCTCACGTGACAGCGCTTCGCAATTCACACGTTCCGGTCCGTCCCCAACCATTAAAAGCTTAGAAGGTATTTTTTCCAATATTTTTTTGAAGATATGAATAACGTCCTGCGTTCTCTTCACTTTTCTAAAATTGGACGTGTGGATAAGGATACGTTCTCCAAATGGGGCAATTGCTTTTTTAAAATGGTCCTTCGGTTGTAAGTTAAAACGCTCCAAATCAATAAAATTTGGAATAACCTTAATATCCTTTTCTATCTCAAAATGATCGTAAGTAGATCTTCTCAAATCTTCAGAAACCGCTGTCACGCCATCAGAATGATTTATAGAAAACGTAACAACAGGCTTATAGGTCATATCTTTTCCTACCAGCGTAATATCAGTACCATGCAGCGTGGTCACTACCGGAATTTTTATACCATAAGTTGCCAGGATTTGTTTAGCCATAAACGCTGCTGATGCATGTGGAATAGCATAATGAACATGCAGAATGTCTAACTTTTCAAATCTCACCACATCCACCATCTTGCTAGACAATGCCAGTTCATAGGGCGCATAGTCAAACAAAGGATAATTAGAAACAGAAACTTCGTGATAAAACAGATTTTCAGAAAAAAAATCTAACCTGGCAGGCTGTCTATAAGTAATAAAGTGAACCTGATGCCCGTTTGCAGCTAAAGCTTTTCCCAATTCAGTCGCAACAACACCGCTTCCCCCGAAAGTAGGATAACAAACTATTCCAATTTTCATTATAAAACGATAAAGGGCCAAAAGTAAATTAAAAATTTAACAATCAACGGGATGTTATGTTAAACATTTGTAAGAAAAAGAATCACTTACATATAAAATTTCTGCTTCGATTAACGTCTTTTGTATATTTAGGAATAATTTTTTGCTGATGAATTTTTATACGAGAAAGTGGGTAAAACCCGAAGACCTGAATGCACACGGAACATTATTTGGTGGCAGTTTACTAAGCTGGATAGACGAAGAAGCCGCCATTTATACAATTATCCAGTTAGGTACAAACAGATGCGTCACCAAGTACATGTCCGAAATCAATTTCATAAATTCAGCAAAACAAGGGGATATTATTGAATTGGGAATTAAGGCTATTCAATTTGGCAGAACTTCTTTGACTTTAACCTGCCAGGTTAGAAATAAAATCACCCGTAAAACGATACTGACAATAGAAAAGATAGTATTTGTGAGTGTGAATGAAGATGGGGTGCCAACTCCACATGGAAAAACAGAAATTACTTATACAGACGAACGTTTAAGAGAGGGATAAAACAAAAAAGCGGCTTAAACCGCTTTTCTTAATTTTTTGTATTAGGAACAAAATCTATTCGCTTTTCCAGATCTGACAAACTGGACTCCAATTTTGCGATCTCTTTTTGCAGCGATTTTACCTTATTATTAGATTTCCCGAGTTTATCATTCAATTTACTTGCATCTTTGGCATCACCGGCCGCTTTTTTTGATGCGCTATTTACTTTAGAAGCCAACTTTAGATTACCTGGATTGTCTTTAATGTCTTCGGAAAGTGATTTTGCAGTTTTTGCAGACTTTGCAGCCTTTTCATTAGCCTTCTCTACTTTCAACGTATAATCGTTTACTTTTACCAATTCATTCTCTAAATCCAATTTCAGGTTATTTAGTTTAGTGGTTTGTTTTAACAGATTTTTTCTATCTTCTAGTTTTTGAATTTCAGGGTTCTGAATTTTTGAAGCACAAGCCCATGTCATCAATACTATTGTTAAAAAATACAGGTATCTCATATTATCAAATTTAATTTCTCCCAAATTTATATTTTTTCTTTCTCTATTGCCTTATAAATTGCATCCTGAATATTAGATCGCACATTCATTTGCAGTAACTTGTTTGTTACTTTAGGATGTACTCTATTAGACAGAAAGATATAAATCAATTCACGAGCCGGATCTACCCAAAAACAGGTACCGGTATATCCAGTATGTCCATAAGTCTCACTGGAAGCAAACTCAGACGGATATTTTTTTGTTAAATCAGGATCCCACCGGTCAAAACCCAATCCTCTTCTACTTATAGGAGACTGTCTGGAGGTAAACAATTCTACAGTTTGGGGTTTAAAGTATTCAGTACCGCCATACGCACCTTTGTTTAGCAACATCTGCCCCAGAATGGCCAAATCTGTTGCCGTAGAGAAGAGACCAGCATGTCCTGCAATACCACCAGCCATGGCAGCTCCCTGATCGTGAACATATCCCCAGAGTAAGGTTTTTCTGAAATACTCATCCTGTTCCGTTGGAATAATGCGATCTTTTTTAAACTTATTTCTCGGATTAAACAAAGTAGCATCCATCCCTAAAGGTGCGTAGAAATTTTCCTTTACATATTCCGGAAGTGCTTCACCTGTAATTCCTTCCAGGATTTCTTTCATATAGTACATACTTAAATCACTATAAACATATTTACCAGGTGTTTTTAATGGAAGTTCCAGCATTTGTTTCCACATCACATTTTTATAATAATCTTTTTTCAGAAAAAAGCTATCTGCAACCTTTACGCTAAAATCTTCACTGGAATCCCGGCTATAATCTACTGGCTTTAAATTTTGATAAAAAGGAATATATGGAATAAAACCTGCCTGATGCAATAAAACATCCTTTACTTTAATATTAGCCTTATCTGTTTTCTTTGTTCTGCTAATATAATTACTGATACCATCATCTAATTTTAGCTTCCCTTCTTCATATAATCTCATACTCGCCAAAGTGGTTGCTGCGATCTTTGTTACTGACGCCAGATCATAAATATCATTTACGTTTACAGGATTTGGGTCTGTATAAGTAGGATGACCAAATGCTTTATTATAAATTATCTTGCCTTTTACCGCAACCAACACAACTGCTCCCGGCGTTGCCTCTGCCGTTATTGCCTGATTGGCTATATGATCTATTTCTGCAAGATCTTTGGAATTGACCCCAACTTCTTCCGGAACAGAATATGCTAAACGGGTTGAAAAAACATCTTCTCCCATGCCTTTAATATATTTTGGAGAATAACTTTCTTCCAGCTTATTCTGCATGCCACGTCCTCCGCATATAACTTGTGCAACCAAGCTTGCCGCTATAACATCTTTCGAACTACTCCACACTATCGGTGCTGTGATATCGTCCAGATATTGCAAATATCTTCCGTTGCCGAACATCGCTACGATAATATTCTTTTTAGATTGCAAGGTCTTTAACAAATCAATATTAGCTGGTTCTAATAAAGAAGAATCATTCACTGCCACTACGATCTGGTTATGAAGCTTCATATCATCTATCACGGCTAATTGGTTATTTCCTGCAATAGCAAACGTATCTATACTTTTGTATTTCGAAAAAATACTGTCCAGGACTGTCACATTTTTAAATCCAATATTCAAACCAGCAACATGTAGTTTTTCCAGATGCTTTAATGGGATTTGTTCTGATTGATTATTGAGAACGACTGTGTTTTTATTTGCTGTCTCCAGATCTTCGACCCATTTTTGATTTTGCTTATGCAATTGTCCACATGCTTGCGCAATAAAGAACAGGGATAATATTCCGGCACCGACAAACTTTCTTAACATATTTTTAATAAAAATTTATTCTCTCTTTACAATTTTATGACTAAATTCACGTATTAGTGAATAAAGGTTTTATAATGAAGGCAAATATCATAACATTTCTGCTAACATCAGTATTTTGCTGCGGAATATCGTATGGGCAATTGCCTGGTACTATTAAACTTAATCCTAACGACACAACCTTCGTTAGAGTATATAATGGCGTTGTTGTAAATAAAGATTTTAAAATTAAGGGAGTTAACAACATAAAAACCATTACCGATAGAAAGGAAGTAGGCAGATTGGGCTTTCAAAAAAAGCCTTTAATGATTATTGAAGACAACAAAACTGATTTTGAATATCAGATTGAGAACAGACTTTTCACAAAAAATGCTTCTTTAATAAAAAATTTAAATTATCCATTAGTAAGAAGGCCAATAGCCATAAATGGCAAGATTGTTTCAAAGTCTGCATTAGATGAGATCAATTTCAGCGAAATCAAAACTGTTACTTATTCCAACAGAAAATTTGTAGACGGACAGGACACTCCTTTCGGTGTTATAAATATCTCCTTGTAAATACACCTTCCTTATTACCCTTTTTGAAAGCAGAATGACTTAAGAGCCCCAAAAAATCCTTAAATTAGCGGTTCGTATGTCAGATATTATACAACTTTTGCCTGATACTGTTGCTAATCAGATTGCTGCTGGAGAAGTGGTACAAAGACCTGCTTCTGCTGTAAAAGAGCTGGTAGAAAATGCAATAGATGCTGGTGCAGATAAAATTCAGTTGATTGTTAAAGATGCAGGCAAAACACTAATACAAATAATTGATAATGGCTGTGGAATGAGTCCTACAGATGCAAGAATGTCTCTGGAACGCCATGCTACATCTAAAATAAGAAAAGCTGAAGATCTGTTTGCCATCCGTACAATGGGATTCAGAGGCGAAGCTATGGCTTCCATTGCAGCAATCGCTCAAATGGAAATCAAAACAAAGAGGCATGAAGATGAACTTGGTAGCATGATACAGATTGAAGGTTCAGAAGTAATAAACCAGGAACCTTGTGCTCATCCCAATGGTACTTCCATTTGTGTGAAAAATCTTTTTTATAATATACCCGCCCGAAGAAATTTTTTGAAGAGCAACGCTGTTGAGATGCGCCATATTATAGACGAATTTCAACGTGTGGCCCTCGCTCATCCGGAGATTCATTTCACCTTGCACCATGACGGTCAGGAAGTTTATCATTTGCCTCAAACTTCTTTAAAGCAAAGAATTATACATGTTCTGGGGAACAACTACAATGAAAGACTGGTGCCTGTAGATGAAGACACCAGTATTATACAACTTAAAGGTTTTATTGGAAAACCCTCTTTTGCTAAAAAAACACGTGGCGATCAGTTTTTCTTTGTAAATAAGAGGTTTATTAAAGACCCTTATCTTAATCACGCTGTAATGGCAGCATATGAGGAGCTACTTACAGAAGATAGTTTCCCTCTATATGTTTTGTTTATAGACATCGATCCATCCAGAATTGATATTAATGTGCACCCAACCAAAACAGAAATCAAGTATCAGGACGACAAAGCAATCTACGCAATCATACGTTCTGCCGTTAAAAGGTCTTTGGGAAAGTATAATATTACACCTACGCTGGATTTTGATCAGGAAACAGGTTTTGAGAGAATGATTACACACAAGCCTTTGGACGAGATTAATCCTCCTCAAATTAATTTTAATCCTGACTTTAACCCTTTTGGCAATGAGGGTTCTACGGTCAAACCAAAATCAGATAATTTCAGAGCAATTGCAGAAAGAACTCACCATATTTCTAACAATTGGTCTACCTTATACGAGATTACACAGCAAGAGAAGGCGGAACAGTTGCCTTTAGATCTTGGTTCTGCTGCAACCGTTTCTTTACATCAGGAAGATACTGTAGAATCTGTACAAACCGATAGCAGGAACCTTTTTCAAATTCATCAGAAATACATCATATCCCCAATTAAATCGGGTTTCATGATGATAGACCAACAAGCGGCTCATGAACGCATTCTTTATGAAAAATTCTTAGAGCAGCTGGAAAGCCACAAAGGATTAAGCCAGCAAAGCCTGTTTCCGCAAACTATTACCTTAAATACTACGGATTATGCATTGGTTAACGAACTATTACCTTCGTTTCATGCATTGGGTTTCCAGATACGCGAATTTGGTAAGAACACATTGGTAATAGAGGGCGTTCCTGCAGATATTCCAGAAAATCATAACCTGGCCGAGATGATGGAAAAACTAATTGAGGGTTTTAAAAACAACCACAGCACCCTCAAATTGGATAAAAGAGACAACCTCG
Source organism: Pseudopedobacter sp. (assembly GCF_040392825.1). Classification (NCBI taxonomy): domain Bacteria; kingdom Pseudomonadati; phylum Bacteroidota; class Sphingobacteriia; order Sphingobacteriales; family Sphingobacteriaceae; genus Pseudopedobacter; species Pseudopedobacter sp. Next base: position 19,223 of record NZ_JBEBVH010000021.1, on the reverse strand, counting down.
CCAGAACATTGGCGAAGAATGCAGCCATAAAATCGGGCACTTCGTTACGACAAGAAGAAATGAACAACCTGATTGATCAGTTATTCGCATGTAACATTCCAGGAATTTCGATTAACGGCAAACAAATTATTATAAAAATAACTTTAGAAGAACTAGCAGAGCGCTTCAATAAAAGCTAAAATATGAGAGAATTTAGACCTTTAGCAAATACTTTTTTCCCACCCGTTGTAAAAAATCTATTAATTATCAACGGTATTATGTTCTTGGCTACCAACGTTTTCGGAAGAAGCTTGGGAATAGACTTAAATAGGCTCTTAGGATTATATTATTTTGAATCTCCAAATTTTAGAATCTGGCAAATATTCACTCATTTATTCATGCATGGCGACATTATGCACATTTTCTCAAATATGTTGGCCTTATGGATGTTTGGCTCTGTTCTGGAAAACTATTTGGGCTCTAAACGGTTTTTACAATATTATATAATTACAGGCTTGGGAGCAGCGTGTCTCCATTTGGGCATTCAATATTTTGAAGTGCAGGCATTAAAGCAAAATTTGTCTGCCGCAACAATACACGAAGTATTGACTAACGGCGCAAATATAGTAAAACAAGAAATGATGTACAGCGATCCCGGAGCGGCCGCTTATACAGCAGCTTTGTTCTTTCCAACAGTTGGAGCTTCTGGTGCTGTATTTGGTTTGTTGCTGGCTTTCGGAATGCTTTTCCCTAACGCCTTAATATATCTGTACTTCTTTTTACCAATTAAAGCTAAGTATTTTGTAATACTTTATGGTCTTTTTGAGTTATATAGTGGTATAGTTAATAATCCGGCAGATAATGTTGCCCATTTTGCCCATCTTGGGGGTATGCTTTTTGGCTATATACTTATAAAATTATGGCGTATACGCAGACCGGGAGATTTTTTTATGTAATACAATTTGTGGGATATGAATACCTATAACGAACTTAAATATAAAGTATTTAAATCTGGTAGCAGAGTGAATCTGTTTATTGGTATTAACGTTATCATATTCATTGCACTTTCGCTGGTATCTCTGGCTAGACTACTATTTTTTAAACAAGGTGGTTTCGAAAGCTTCGCTTATGAATATTTAGGTGTACCGGCTAATCTGCAAAGCCTTTTATATAGATTTTGGACACCATTTACTTATATGTTTGTCCATAATGGGTTAATACATATTTTATTCAATATGCTTTGGTTATTCTGGATGGGAAAAATATTCGAAAGTTTCCAGAGCCCTAAGAAATTAACATTTCTTTATCTTTTAGGCGGACTTGCAGGTGCTACATTTTATATCGTTTTTTACAATATAATTCCGGCTTTTAAAGATTCTGCAGTAAATTCAATTGCTGTTGGCGCTTCTGCTGCTGTAAGTGCTATTGTGATTGCGACTGCGACCTTACTTCCTAACTATTCTATCCACTTACTTTTATTGGGTTCGGTGAGGTTAAAATGGATCGCGCTAATCTATATTGTTCTGGATGTACTTAGTTTAGCTGGCAACAATGCAGGTGGACACTTATCTCATCTTGGCGGTGCTTTATTTGGCTTTCTCTATATAAAATCACTTCAAAATGGTAACGACTGGAGCAGGCCTTTTGAAAATTTATTTAAACCCAAAAAAAAGCTCAAAATTGTATCAAAAAACTACGATCTGGATTCAAACAGCGATCAGCACCCTGATCAGGAAACCATAGATACAATACTAGATAAGATTTCCCAATCGGGTTATAACTCATTAAGCAAGAAAGAAAAAAACATCCTCTTTAGAGCGAGCCGGGGTAATGAAAAAGAATAGAAAAAACACTTTTTTAGATAAGTTAGTCCTTTTCTTTAACCTGATTGCTGTTGCAACGCTTTTATTAAGCTATCTTGCAACTGTAATTAGTCCAGAAAAATACTGGCATTTTGCGTTTCTTGGTTTAGCTTATCCTTTTATTCTTTTAGCGAATATTCTTTTCATCTTTTTCTGGGCCTTAAAAAGGCGCTGGTATGTTTTCCTTTCTTTATGTGCCATCATAGTGGGTTTCAACAATATCAACCGTACTATTGGTATCCGAAAAAAGACTGTTCAGGATCATACTAGAGATTCTTCATCGATCAAATTGATGACCTATAACATTCATCATTTCAAAAAGTTAGGTTCCGAAGTAGATTCTAACGCCAGAAACAATATCCTGGAGCTGATAAACGAAGAGCAACCTGACGTAATTGCTTTACAAGAGTTCCTTACCAGAAAAAAGGGGAAACTGAAAAGTGAAAATAACATTCTTAAAATACTCAATACAAAAGATTATTATTTTTATGGCACCAGTGGCAACGATTACGAATCGATGGGAATTGCTATTTTCAGTAAATTACCCATTATCACTCACGGAAATCTAACCAAGCTTGATCCTAAAGGTGCCAATAATGGCCTCTGGATTGATGTAAAAAAGAACGGTAAAATATTCAGGATTTATACCGTCCATTTAGCATCTATCGCCTTTGCTCCGGTAGACTATTATTATTTTAACCGGATATCTAATATGAATACTGAAGATGAAGATATCAAACATGGTAAAAAAATACTTTCCAGATTAAAATCTGCTTTTATTCGAAGAGCAAAACAAGTTGACATTTTAAAAGCCTATACAGACAGTTGTAAAACACCATATATCATTATGGGAGATTTCAATGACACACCGGTTTCATATTGCGTAACACAGATTAGTAAAGGTTTAAAAAATACTTTTATCGAAAAAGGGCAGGGTATTGGAAGAACATACAATGGAGATTTCCCTAATTTTCAGATAGATTATATATTAGCAACTCAGGATTTTAATATCCACACTTACAAAACTGTAAAGAAATCCTATTCAGATCACTATCCTGTTATTTCAGAGGTAAGTCTTAACTCACAATAAATCAAAACTATTTTTTCAAATCCTATATCTGATTACAATTTTTGTAGATTTGCAGCCATGTATAATAGTCTTTTCATTTACAATACCATTTCCAGAAAGAAAGAAGAGTTCAAGCCTATTAATTCTCCGTACGTGGGGATGTATGTTTGTGGCCCTACTGTTTATAGTGATGTACATTTAGGCAACTGCAGAACCTTTATTTCTTTTGATCTAATTTACCGCTACCTGATGCATTTGGGGTATAAAGTTAGGTATGTTAGAAATATAACAGATGCAGGGCATTTGGAAGGAGATGGTGATTCTGGAGAAGATAAAATCTCTAAAAAGGCTAAGCTTGCTTCGCTGGAACCAATGGAGATTGTTCAGACTTATACCAATGGCTTTCATGACATGATGAAAGTTTTTAATGTACTGCCACCAAGTATAGAACCAACTGCTACAGGCCATATTATTGAACAAATTGAAATGGTAAAAACCATTTTGGAAAAAGGTCTGGCTTACGAAGTAGACGGCTCTGTTTATTTCGATGTGGAGAAATATAATCAGGAACACAATTATGGCGTTCTGAACGGGCGAAAATTGGAAGACTTATTGAATAACACCCGCGACCTGGGTGGGCAAGATCAGAAACGTGGCAAATTAGATTTCGCACTTTGGATAAAGGCAAAACCAGAACATCTTATGCAATGGCCTTCGCCCTGGGGAATGGGATTTCCGGGCTGGCATTTAGAATGTTCTGCCATGAGTTCAAAATATCTGGGAGATCAATTTGATATTCACGGTGGTGGAATGGATCTTGCCCCAACTCATCACACCAATGAAATTGCCCAAAATGTTGCAGCATGCGGTAAGCACCCGGCTAATTACTGGATACATACCAATATGCTTACGGTTAATGGACAAAAAATGTCTAAATCTTTGGGGAACAGCTTTTTGCCTCATGAACTTTTCACAGGCGATCATACACTTCTGCATAAAGGTTACAGCCCAATGGTTGTTAAATTTTTCATGCTTCAGGCGCATTACAGAAGTACTCTTGATTTTTCTAATGAGGCATTAGATGCCAGTGAAAAAGGCTTTAAACGCCTAATGAATGCAATGGCATTGTTGGATAAATTAAAGGTTTCCGAAAACAACGAAGTAGATATAAAAGCTTTGGAGCAAAAATTCGAGGCTGCTATGAATGACGATTTCAATTCTCCAATTTTAATTGCTGAGTTATTTGATGTTGTTAAAACTATCAATTCTATATACGATGGCAAAGCTAATATCTCTGAAACTACACTTACCGAATTAAAATCGCTTTTAAATGAATATGTACACAATGTTTTAGGCTTAAAAGACGAATTTTCTGAGACTAATGAAATAGAACCTTTGATGGAATTTTTAATTAATATCCGAAAAGAGGCTAAAGAAAAGAAAGATTATGTAACGTCTGACAAGATCAGGATAGGCCTTCAGGATATTGGTTACCAGTTAAAAGACAGCAAAGAAGGAACCACCTGGTCTAAAACATAAGCAGATATATTTTGTTGGATTATTCACATGATTCGTAAAATTTTTTCTATAATCGCGTTTGTACTTCTATGTGGTCTTTATGCCAATGCGCAGAAAGCTAATGGTAGTGTAAAGTCTTTAATAGAAGTAGATGAAAAGCTAAATTATGCGTTTTTTAAAAATGGTATTCCTAATGCTTTTCTTAAATATGCCGACGAAAATGCACTGATTTTTCAGCCTGGCCCGGTTTCACTTCAATCAATTTATAAAAAGACAAAAGAAAAAGATGAAGGTGAAGATCTGGAATGGAAACCAGAATATGCAAGAATATCCAAAAAAGGTGATTTGGGCTTTACCAGTGGCAGATTTGAATTAACAGAGCTGAACAAGAAAAAATATGGCTTTTACTTAAATGTCTGGAAAAACACAAATGGAAAATGGAAGCTTCTGTATCATGCCAAAACGTTTCAACCCCAACTCATAAGAGAAACGAAATTCGATTATTTTGAGCCAAAGGATAAAGAGTTCTATAAACTGATTGGTCCTCAAAAAATCCAAATGCGTGATGATATTGTATTCGGTACAGATGAACTTTTTGGTAAACGACTGGCTTCTAAAAATGGTAATAAATATTTAAGTGAATTTTATGATGCTGGAGTTAGAATATATTTCCCGAAAAAATATCCAACTTATAATCTGGAACAAAGTCTCAAATTTATTTTAAAGAATAAACTAACCTTCAAGTCTGCTCCAAAGGGAGTTGTCAGAGCCTTTAGCGGTGACCTGGCTTTTACACACGGAGAGGCAGCAGTTTCCGGAAAAAATTATAATTACCTGCGGGCCTGGCAAATAGAAGAAAGTTCGGGAAAGTGGAATGTTATTATAGACATGTATGTAGAATAATAATTGAATATAAAAGCTGAATGCTTAAAGCTTAATTCTTAAACGCAAAATTAAAGGCTAAGCGCTCAATTCAGAATAGTGAAAAATATCGAATGCTTCATGTTTCGGGCTTATGACGACATACGCATAATCTTAGTCTCCCCAGAAATTCCGCTTGTTCCTCTTTTATACGCTCTGTTTAATTAATTTTTTGGTTTGGTCTTTGCAGGATTATCTCATATAATTTCACCTATAAAAACTAGTAAGATGGCCAGATTAAGCAACAAAAAGATTGCAATTTTAAGCGAAAATGGCTTTGAGCAATCAGAATTAACCGAACCAAAAAATGCATTGCATGAAGCAGGCGCAACTGTACATGTTATCTCCCCTCAAAAGGGTACAATAAAAGCATGGGATAAAGATCATTGGGGCATTGAAGTAAAGGTAGATAAACTGCTAACAGATGCAAACCCTGAAGAGTATGATGGATTATTAATTCCGGGTGGAGTAATGAATCCGGATTCTATGCGTAAGAATGAAGAATGTGTAAACTTTGCAAAGGCTTTTCTTGAATCTGGAAAACCAATAGCAGCCATTTGCCACGGTCCTCAACTTCTGATAGAAACTGGCGTTTTAGAAGGTAGAAACATGACTTCTTATCCCTCTATAAAAACAGATTTGATTAATGCAGGCGTAAATTGGGAAGACAGTGAAGTGGTTGTAGATAATGGTTTAGTAACCAGTCGTTCGCCAGAAGATAGTCCTGCTTTTAATGCAAAAATGATTGAAGAATTTGCTGAAGGCAAACATATTAGACCAGCGCTTTAATTATTAACACATACACGAAGTTACTTGCCTCCCGGCAGTAACAACTTCGTATGTCTGTACTCATCATCTAATTTCTAAAGTTATGCTTCCTTCCTACTGTCGACCTTCATTCAATTTCAACTGTTTTAATACATCCCCCTTACTTTAAGAAGAAGGAACAAAGCATCTCCAAAGCTTCTCTAAACGAAGGATGCATATTTATTAGAATAACACTAAGAGAGTTTACAGTATCAAATACAAAATACCCAAATATGGGTATTGTATGTTCTAATCAGAATAAGCACTTTTGCCGTTTACCATTAATTAACACAATTTATTCCATGAGAAAACTATTATTAATTACATTCGTTTCAGTTGTAGCTTGTATTTCCTCTTGTAAAAAAAGCTCTAAAAACGACGAAAAATCTGATAATCCTTTCGGCTTAGAATATTCTAATCTAACGACGGAGGAGCACAAAAAAGAAATTGAACAGGCAGGGGTCGAATTTGTACAAGAATTTAATTCTTTACCTGATGAAAAATCAATTAGTGTCCTTAATTACTTTGCCAGCTTAGGTTTAAGCTTAAATGAAGAAGTAGCGAGTGTAAGCAGCACTTTAACTATAAGCAAACATGCTTCAGAGAAAAATGTAGCCGGCATTCTGGCTGCTGTCAACAATGATGATGTTGGCAAATTAAGCGATTCTTATGGCATTTTTGAGTGGAGTGCTAACGAATCTGCCTGGAACGAAATACCTTCTACCGAAAAATTAGAATTTCGTTTTCCTTCCGAAGAGGGCAAAGCTACCAATAATGCAATATTGACTTTCTCTTACGTGAAAGATAAAGATTATACAATTGATGGAGAAAAAGTTGAATTGCCTAAAAGCTCAACTGCTACGCTTAAAGTAGATGGAAAAACCGAATTAACATGGACATCTTCTCATGAGTATAAAGCCGATGGCACACCAACCAAAACCAGTACAAGTGTAACCATTGGAGCCTTTATATTAGCAAGCAACACAAACAATGATGGTAATAACGTGTCTTCTGGTTTTTCTCTTAAAAAAGGATCAAAACAATTATTGGCAGCAAACCTTTCTGGAGAATCAACTGCAACTGTTACGAACGTTAACAATGAAGAAGATGTTGAAAACCTGATAAAAAACGCAAATGCTGATTTTACAGTAATGAATTTTAAATTTATAGGACAAGCTAATATCAAAGAAATCATTAAAGAGATAGATGTTATTTCGGGTGATAATGCTGGACAAAAAGAAGCTGCTGTGTGGAATAAGCACAGCCAACTTGTTGCCGTAAATACTAAAGACAACTCTTTGATTGCAAAAGTGGAATTTCAAGGTTCTGATGAAAGAGAATGTTATAAATACCCTGTTTGGGACCCTAATCAGGGTAAGTACGTAGACCAGGAAAATTGCTGGAATTATTCCTCAGTAGACCCATTATTAGTTTTTAAAGATGGGTCTAAACAAAGTATTGATGCCTTCGCGGAAAATGGATTCAACAAAATCGTAGACGAGCTGGAAAGTTTGATCGAAAAGTTTGATTAATATAAATTTGTGTATCAATAAAAAGGCGGATTTGTTTTAACATAATCCGCCTTTTTATTGATACATCATTCTCATTTTGCAATAATTCTGTACACTTTTGGAGCATATCCACACCATATTCCTATCCCCTGTCCATTTATATTATGATTTATTTTACCTGTAGTGCCAACCAAAGGATTTGAGGAATTAATAACCTCATCATTAAAACTACTCCAAAAATCGTAACCTTCTTTAGGAATAGTAGTAAACTTTAAATAGACAGTATCTCCTTCATTGAAATACGGTTCATGTTTAACAGTCAAATTATTCTTTGGCCCTCTGTTGATATTTAGTATGAGCGATTTACCGTTGAAATATTTATCATCCTGTACAGACAGCAAGGTCGGATAAAATATTTTGTCTTTTTCTGTACGCGTGTAGATCCGGTAATAATTCTTTTCTTCTGCCCGATCACTAAAACGTATATTTAGTTGCTTCTTATCATTTTCTTTGTTTGTAAACCAAAGCGTGTCTAACTCAACAGAATTAGGAATACTGGTTTCCGCTGTTAAAACATGTCCGGCATACTCAACTTTAAGCGTATATTTCTTCCCTTTCTCTCCTTTAATCTCATTACCCCTGTATAAATAAGGAGGAAAATACCTGTCGTCTTTTCGGGATGTTAGTATTTCTGTAGTTGTTCCATCACTCACTGTAATCTTAGCCCAGCGTATTACAGCTTCACTAAGCTGTGCTGAATCTAACCTGGTAAAAAAAGGGAGGTTATGGGTCAGAATTACATAAGGGTATCCGTTTTCTTCAATCCATCCTTCAACAACAAAATTGGGTTTATAGCCGGTCAAATCATTATCTTCCTGCTTACACCCTGTAAACGCCATCAGCAACATCAATATGAATAAACCTGGTTCTCTCCACATATTACTTTAAGTAAATTTTATAATTAATCGCTGGCAATATTGGTAGCAACGCTACTGATTTAGGTTGTATAGATACTTTGTATGCGGTCAAATCTCCTTCTGCCATATAGAACATATACATAGGGTTCTGCCGGTTATATATATTATACACAGAAACAGAAAGTTCGGTCTCAAAATTCTTATATGATCTTAACTTTCTACTGGCAGAAATATCCATTCTATGATATACGGGCATCCGGGTTCCGTTAAATGCTCCGTATTCGTTTACGATATTTCCTCCAATCATATACCTGCTAATGGGCTTCGTATAAGCATTGCCACTGGCAAAAGTGAACAAAGCAGAAATATTCCAGAGTTTATTTAATTTATAATGACCAACCAGTGAAAGGTCATGTCTTCTGTCATATTTAAACGGAAATTTTTTCCCATCATTAATCGCATTAAATTGTCTATTGGCAAAGGCGAAAGTATAAGACAACCATCCGCCAAATCTTCCCTGATTCTTTTTAAGAAAAAACTCTGTTCCCCATGAATCACCTCTTCCGAAATAAAGATTATCTTCTATCTTCATATTGTCTATCAAATTCATGATACCTCCGGAAAATTCGGCTAAATCCGTCATATTCTTATAGAACATTGTGGCAGAACCTTCATATTTTTTATTGCGTAATTCTTTGTGATAACCTATACTTCCCTGATATCCTTTTGCAGGACGAATATTGCCAACAGAAGGCATCCAAAAATCAGCAGGAAAATTTACCGCAGTAACCGATATTAAATGTAACGGCTGAACACTTCTTGTAAACGCAATTTTTAAAGCAGATTCTCCATTTAATTGATAATTCAGCGAAACAGACGGTTCTATGAAGAGATAGTCCGTTATGGTTTCGTTGCTATCAAAATTCAATATAGAGCCATTTTCTTCTACGTATGAATAAGGCCCCTTATGCCTGAAATAGCTTAACCTGGCACCCATATTTACTCCTATCTTAGAGTTCCATTTAAAATCATCTGTGATATAAACAGCGCTTTCATCTGCATAATAAACATTGGCAGTTCCATAATCCATTTCTACTCCTGCCGATTGCGCTGAAGGAGTGTTAGGTTTATATCTATGACCGGAAAAATATAAGCCTGCTTTTACCTGATGCCTTCCTAGATCGATATCTAATTGGTTCTTGTAGCTTACATTACGAATATCTGATTTTACATTTACACTATATTGCTCCTGAGACATTCCAAACTTAAACTTATAGCCACTATAAGTGGCGACAGTGTTTAATGTTATTTTATTGTTCAATACCCTTGCCCAAGTTGCTGATAAGGCCGTATTAACCCAATTGATGTAATTATTAATACCAAAACGGCTAATACCAAAACCAAAATCGTCACCACCTGAATAAGCAGAAAAATAAATGGCGTCCTTTGTACCTAAACGAGTATTAGACAGGAAATTCAGATCATAAAAATCATAGTTCATTTTATTAAAAAAAGAACTTTTGCTTAATTGGTTTACGACAGGCCAAACAGTCTGATTCATAAAGGTCTTTCTTCCCCAAACACCAATACTCCAGTTAGCCGATATGGGAACCATCGTTCCTGCATTTATTGAAAACGGACTAATATCTGCTTCGAGTCTTAAAGAATCACTGATTTTTCTTTCACTTTTAACATCAACTAATGCAGACAACCGCCCTGGATGCTCTGAAGGTACTCCCGACCTGTGCAAAGTTACACTCTCCGTTACAGCGGGATTAAATACCGAGAACAACCCCAGCATATGCATAGGATTGTAAATTATTGCATCATTAAACAAAGTAAGGTTTTGACCTCCGGTTCCTCCCCTGACAAATAAACCCGAGTTACCTTCTCCTCCATTTGCAATTCCGGGTAAACTGCGGATAGCTTTAAAGACATCTTTTTGTCCCAGGAAACCAGTTGTAAGGGCTAACTCTTTTTTATCTAGTTGCTGAAGATTAGCCCGATTATCATGAAGAGTACTTTTCTTGCCCGAAGAAGTAACATAGACTTCATCCATTGTTTTTACAAATGGTCTCAAATACAAATTGAAAACAGAATCTTTATTGATATTAAGATCAATATTTAGGGTATCGTAACCGAGTTTATAAACTTTTACTGATTTAATTTCGGAATTACTATTAAAAGTATAATAACCATTATTTTTAGATATAATGTGTTTCCCTAAATTAAATAACAGAACGGCCTCTGAAACAGCAACTCCTGTGGGTTCTTCTAAAATAAAACCACTTATCCGGATTCTTTCTTGTGCAAAAGTGCAAATGTAAAACGCACTAAGCATGAGCGTAAAAAAAGGAGAGAGTTTCCTTCTTGTTAACATGCTTTTAAATTCTCTAAGGCTGCATATAACATAGGTGCAAACTTACTCATTAAGGTTTAAAGTATGCAATACCCAATTTTAAGTATATTGAATTTAAAATAACCAGTGTATAAGTCCGGAAGGTTATCATGAGGCATCCAGGAATCCAACACAATTATTCTTAAAATAATTGCTTAATAATCTGTTCTATACTGATTCCTTCTGCTTCTGCTTTGTAATTCTTCACCAAACGATGTCTTAAAATAGTAGTAGCTACTGCTTGTACATCTTCTATATCAGGAGAGAATTTACCGTGAATGGCAGCATGGCATTTCGCACCGACAACTAAATATTGTGAAGCTCTGGGACCAGCTCCCCAACTAATATATTTATTCACTATCTCTGCTGCAAATTCTGTTTGCGGTCTTGTTTTAGCAACCAGTTTAACTGCATATTCCACTACGTTATCTGCAACAGGAATATTTCTTACCAATTGCTGAAAATCATTAATATCATTGGCATTAATGATTTTATTTAATTCCTGAACCTGAGTTCCGGTGGTATTTTTAACTATAGCCAGCTCCTCTGAGAAACTTGGGTAGGTTAAATGCACATTAAACATAAACCTGTCTAATTGTGCTTCTGGTAAAGGGTATGTTCCTTCCTGTTCGATTGGATTTTGTGTAGCCAATACAAAGAAAGGCTTAGGAAGAATATGTGTGTGCCCCGCAGCAGTAACTGACTTCTCCTGCATAGCCTCTAATAAAGCGGCCTGTGTTTTTGGGGGAGTTCTGTTAATCTCGTCTGCTAGAATAATATTAGCAAAAACAGGACCTTTTATAAACTTAAAATTCCTGTCTTCACCTAAAATCTCACTTCCTACTATATCAGAAGGCATTAAGTCCGGGGTAAACTGGATACGATTAAAACTTAAATCCAAAACCTTCGATACCGTCTGTACTAACAAAGTTTTAGCCAGACCTGGTACCCCCATTAACAAACAATGTCCATTACTGAAAATAGAGACCAAAACAAATTTTACTACTTCGTCTTGTCCTACAATTACCTTAGAGATTTCTTGCCTTATCTCCAGATATGCCTTATTAAGTGCTTGTATGCCTTCTATTTCAGAATTGTATTTACTCATTATTTGCAGAAACAGTAGTGTCCGTTATCCATTCTTTTAAAATATCGCAATTATAAAAATCTTTATCTATTCTGATATAAGTAGATTTTCTTCGCTTATCGAACCAATTACTAACAACCTTGCTGTTTTTTTCTTCATAAGCGGCATCTTTAATTTTTGGAAAATCCTGTTCTAAATTTGCCGTATGAGGAGGTATTTTTGTTTTTAGATATAGAAACCTGTAGCCTTTTTTACCTCTGTTGTCGGTAAAAACATCTGGTTTAGAATAACTTCCCACCTTCATAGTATCTACTACCAGAAAAATAGAAGGGTCCAACTTATCTGTAGGGATATAGGTTGTCCTGTTGGCACTTTCATAATTCAGGATCATTCCACCGTTGTATTTAGTATCATTATTCCCTGAGTAAAGAGAAGCTGCTGTAGAAAAATCCATTTTCTTATCTACCACTTTTTGGTAAATAGAATCGATTTCTACTTTTGCTCTTTCCATTGCCGCCGGAGGACTGTCAGGAACAATTAAAATGTGTCTTGCTCTTACACTTTCTCCTCTCCTTTCTAAAACTTCCAGAAAATGGAACCCAAATTCTGTTTCAAAAACCGGAGAAAGTTCACCTGGTTTCAATTTGAAAGCCCAGGCAGTAAACTCCTTTGCCATGGTTTGTCTATCAAAAAATGGTAATTCTCCACCATCTCTTGCAGACCCGGGATCCTGAGAATATAATCTGGCTAAGGTTGCAAAACTATCCCCATTCTTAATCCTTAATCTTAAAGCCTCCAGTTTGTCTTTGTAAACTTCTTTTTCCTGTTTGGTAAGCTTTGGATAAATTACAACTTCTCCAACTTCTACCTCTGTATTATAGGTTGGCAGAGAATCTTTTGGTATTGCTTCAAAAAAACGTCTTACATCTAAAGGCGTAACTTCTACCTTTTCTGTAATTTTAGCCTGCATTTTCTGAGCTACTAACTGCTCATGTATATCTGGCCTGATTTCATCTTTATACAAAATAACAGGGCGACCTAAAAATTCCTCCAACCTTTGCTCGCCTCCGGCTCTGGAAATCATGGTACGCATCCTTCTATCTACTTCATTATCTATATCTGCTTCTTCTACAACAATAGAATCTATTGCTGCTTGCTTAGTCAGTAACTTCTGACTTAACATGCTTTGCATGATATAGCATTTTATATTTGGATCAGGTTTGGTTCCCTGAAGGATATATTGTGCGTATTGCTGTTCTATCTCAGATTGTAAAATAATATTGTCTCCAACCACGGCAACCACTTTATCTATTACTTTCTTTTGGGCAAATAAATTACTGCCTATAAGTAGAAATGCTATAATTAAAATTCTTTTCATCTAGGGGCTAATATACTTCTAATTCGTTGTTTTTTTGCGCTTCAAGAAAAACTTCTCTTTCCATTTGGCTAATTAACTTCAATTTCCGTTGATTTAAAATCATACTTTTAATATTCTCTCTTTCAAAATTTAGCGGAGAGAGACTATCCTTAAATTTATAATCCCGCAAAATTAGGAGATATAATGTATTATTTTCAGAAATTTGAAAAATACGGTTCAGACTCTGGAAATTATTTTCTCCTAACCTGCTCATAGGTAAATGTTTTGCTAAATCATCTACATAATGCCAATTGGTATCTAACAAAGAAAATGACGGCGAATATTTAAAGCAGTATTTTTCTAAAAGATCTCTATCCCTTACGTCTTTAGATACAAACAGTTTTTTCACCATCTCTATTTTTGGTGCTTCTTCCGGCAATTTAATATACGATATTTTTAGGATTGGCTTTTTCAACAAGAAGATGTCTTTATTTTGGTTGTAATAGGCTTCTATATCTTTTTCATTAACTACAGTATCTAATTTTTGTTGGATTAATTCCTGCTCGTATTGAAACCTCACTAACGATTTCCTGTAATTATCCAGTTGTTCCTGAATGTACTTTTCATCTAAGTTCACATTCATCTCTGCCTTTTTCAGCAAAACAATACCTTGCTGCCACTGATCTATAAAAGCTCTTACTATTGCGATGCTATCATTACCATGAACGTTTTTAGGAACAATTCCCTGTAAGTCCTTTTTATACAGATATTCGTCAAAAGCTCTTGCAATGGGCTTGTCTTTCTTTTTAAACCAACTGCATGAAGCAGCTAACAAAGAAAAAGCTGTCAACAAAAACAAACCGGCAAGTATTTTTTTCATTAAATAATCACAATGCTGTAAATAGCGATCTCTAAGAATGTAAAGATGCTATTTTTTAAACTAAAATAATTGGTTTTTATTGTAACATGAGGGTTTTAACCATTTTTAACACTAATAAGCATCTTGTTAAAATCAGTATAAAAACGTTTACTAAGAAATTTATCTATTTGAAATTTATCTATTTGAAAAATCACAATCACTTCCGATAAATTGATATAAGTCTCTATCATGATAAGGAGCGTTTGAAATGGCTACCCGCTTATACAAGAAACAGCGAACGATAAAAAAAGCGACTATTACACATAACCCTTTTATCAGAAAATAATAGTGGAGTTGATTTATTGGCATTGAAAAAATATAGCAATTGAGAGAAGATTCTTAATAACTTTTTAAAAGATTTGTCCATCTATTCCTATCAAGTTTCCGGTTAACTCGTCAAAATTTATGTTTATTATGTAAATTTGAATGATGGAAACTTTAAAAACAGAAAGCTCACTAGCCTTGAGCATTTTGCTAAACGAAGATATTTACGTTTTTAAAGAAGATATAGAAGAAGTTCAAACCGTTACGAACTTAGAATCTCTTCCGGCCGAGCCTGAACATACTGAACCGGTAAGTGAAACGGTAACATCTAAACCAAGTTTCAACTATATGGGAGAGAATAATAAATCTGTTCTTGTTATAGTGAATGATCCGGAATCAGAATTTCTTAACCAGACAGATCTGATTTTCTTACTAAAAATCTTATCTGCAAAAAAATTGGAACTCAATGACATTGCCATTATGAATTTGGCAAAACACACAAATTACGAGTTTGAAAATTTAAAAAACTTTTTTGCCTGTAATAGAATTCTGACTTATGGGATTCATCCAAATATTTTAGGAATGCAAGGCCTAACATCCAACGCATTGCAGGAGTTCAATGGGGTTAAATTTCTGGGCACATGGTCTTTAAGGCAAATGGTGAATGACGACAACAAAAAAAGAACCTATTGGAACGTCCTCAAACTTTTTTAATTGATATATGACTAAAATAGATCTGGTTTTTGCTACCAACAATCCGCATAAAGTTGCCGAGGTACAATCTAAAGTAAATGGCAACTTTAACATTATTGGTCTGGCTGATATTGGCTGTACCGAAGATATTGTTGAAGACGGTGCTACTCTAGAAGAGAATGCTTCTATAAAAAGCCGATATGTGTTTAGAAACTACAGCAAAAATTGTTTTGGTGACGACACCGGATTAGAAATTGAAGCATTGAATAATGAACCTGGTGTTTATTCTGCCAGATATGCCGGGGGAAGAGATTCTGAAAAAAACATAGATCTTGTTTTAGAAAAGCTAAAGGGAACAGCAAACAGAAAAGCAAGATTCAGAACTGTAATTTCTTTAATTATTGACGGCCAGGAAAACCTTTTTGAAGGTATCGTAAATGGTTACATTACTACAGAACGATCTGGTGTTGCAGGTTTCGGCTATGACCCAATCTTTAAACCGGAAGGTTATGATGTCACTTTTGCAGAAATGAGCATGGAAGACAAAAACCGCATTAGCCATAGAGGTAGAGCTATGGAAAAGTTATTGAATTTCTTAGAGGAAATGAAGCCCTAAATTCGTCACTTAAAAGTGTAGATAAAACTTACTTTCACAACTGTTCTCAAAAGGTTCTCCTTTAGAAAAACCTGTCGAAGATGATTTCAACCCTTATGCTGATTAACTCTTCTTTTTCAGTGCAGGACTTCCCGTTGCCGACTTTGGCTTAGGAAGCGCTTTTGCTGGTGGAGCCGTTGTTTTTTTTGCCGGTGTATTTTTCTTCTGATTATTTACAGCCTTCGGCTGGCTAAATATCTCTTCTTTAGATTTTGGTCGTTCCTTAGGTTTCCAACTAAAATTTGGCAAAGTTTTCAGTTCTTCTGTTAACTGAGCAATTGGATAATAAGTCATTTCCGGTTTTCTTAAGAATAACACACTCATTAAACTGTCATTAGAAAAATTAATTCTCATTCTTGAAGCTAAAGTTCGCAACATTCCCTTGTTACTTGTGGTATCTTCCGGAAAATAAATACTTTCCGCATTTCCATCTACAAAAACACGGTCCAGCTTTTCGTTTACAAAATAACCTTTCATTGTTTTTCCGGCAACCTGATTAAATGTAATTGAATCTTTAGTATTTACTACAATAGCATTTTTAATCATGTCCATATTATCCAGTTTTCCATTTACCATTTGCATATACATAGTATCTGCGACAATCTGGCTTCCTTGTGCCCAAACAATTGGCGATCTGTAAATTCTTAAGGTAGAATCTCCGTAGCTAAAAAAAGCAGAGTCTGATTTCGCCTGTAAATCCGTTTTAAACACTTTTACATTACGCCAGGCACTTATTGTTCTTATCTTCGCGGTATCACGTTCTAATCTCTGGATACTATCTTTCAGTAAACTATCTGCGAGCAACATTTTCCTGTTGTAAGCTTTTATCTCGGCTGAGTCGATAGCACTTCCGGTTTTCTTTTTATCTGCAATATCTGTCTTTTTCTCCTTTTCCTGCGCTTTGGGCTGTATAAGCTCTGGCTTTTCCTTTCTACGTCTTGCCTTTTTTTTCTCCTTCTTACTCATCAATACCGGAAGGTCTTCTTTCGACATATCTTTAATTGTAGAATCTATAACTGCAGAGGTATCTTGTACTGCAGATTTAACGGAATCGATTTGCAGAACTTTGTCGTTTAACGTTAAGCTATCTTTACTTAGGGAGTTATTCAAACTATCTGTTTTTAATCCTCCATTATTCAGCGAATCTAATGTACTTTGGTTCAGTTCTAAGGCCGGTATTTCCTTAATTTTTCTGGATTCTCTTAACCTATAAGCTTCTCCTTTGGTTGTCACCGTACTATATAAGGTATCGGCAGACATCCAAATACTATCTCTGGATAAAGAATCTTTCTGGGTTTCAAAAACAACATAAGCGTTTCGCGTAACCTCTATACTTTCATCCGCTTTCAGGTAGTAACCCAAATCGCCATGCAACTCAACTTTCTGAGCGGTGTCTCTAAAAATGATATTTTTCACCGCCCGACCAAAACCAGCATTTCTATCGTAGAACAGACTGTCACCCGTTAAACTTTTAGAATTTTGCGTATATAAATTCCGTTTTCCAAAAGCAGCCTGGTCTGTTGCTGTATTATAAGTTCCATTCTCGGTATATAAGGTATCGTCCTTACCGTAAATATGGGTAGGACCATAGAAATAGGCTATTTTACTTAAAGAATTATAACGAAGCGTATCGGAAACAATTAAGGCTTCGGGGCTTTGAACTTTTACGTTATATCTGAAATAGGCATCGTTGGAATTAGAAAAATAGTACCCATTTTTACTTGTCAATGTATTTGGCCCGTTTACAATTTTCCCTCCATCGTGATATTGGCCAACTTTAGACGCCATATTATAAGTAAGATGATTAGTTGTCAAAACCGCTGTCCCATCCAGCATTCTCACATTATTCGTTAAAATGGCAACTTTGGTATTACCGTTATAATTCAATAAATCAGAATATATATTTATGGTATCGGCCTGGTTAATATGAACGTGTCCAAACGCATCGAAACTATTTTTTTCGATATAAAAGTAGGCACTATCACAAGTAAGAGTAGAATTATCTTGTTGAAAAACAGGTTTAATAACCTTTTGCGTATTCTCTCCATTCCGTTTCATCCCAATGAAAGACTCGGACTGCAATAGTTCTACACGCGTTATTTTCTGTCCGAAAACACCAATAGATATCAAAAAGGAAACTACAAAAATGAAATACTTTTTCACAGAGCAAAATTAGTTTTTTGGAACGACATTAAACGTTTAATTTTGATTGATGTTATCGCAATTAAAAATATTCCTCGATTATATCGATAAGTACGATTTATTTAATAAAAATGAGACTATTTTATTGGCAGTAAGTGGAGGGAGAGATTCCATGGTTATGGCTCATCTCTTTCATTTGGCTGGTTTTAAAATAGCGATAGCACATTGTAATTTCCATTTGCGCGGAGACGAATCTATTCGGGACGAACAATTTGTAAGAAACGCAGCACTAAATCTAAATATCCCGATTCATATTACACATTTTGAAACTACCGCTTATGCAGAGGAACATAAAATAAGTATTCAAATGGCTGCCAGAGAATTGCGCTACGATTTCTTTGATGATTTATGTGTGGAATTTGGTTATACGAAGATTGCTGTTGCCCACCATCAGAATGATGCCATTGAAACGGTTCTCTTAAATTTAATAAGAGGTACCGGAATTGCCGGTTTACATGGAATTAAGCATACCCGAAACAAGATTATAAGACCTTTGCTTTGTTTTACCAGAGATGAAATAGATGCCTTTGTAAAAGAGCAAAATATAGACTTTGTTGAAGACAGCTCTAATGCGTCTGATAAATATGCAAGAAATAAAATTCGTTTGAAGATTGTTCCCGAAATGGAAAAAATCAATCCTTCTTTAAATGAAACCTTCAGAAAAAACATCAACTATTTTGCAGATCTGGAAGAATTTATTGGTTTAGAAATCGGAAAGTATAAATCTGCTTTGTTGGAAAAGGATAATGCTGGATTTAAAATGAGGATAAGCCGCATTGCAGATTTGAAATCGAAAAGCTTTATTCTTTCCGAAATATTAATACCATATGGCTTTAATATGACTACTGTTCAGGATTTACTAGACGTAATCAATAGGAACAGCATATCTGGCAAAAAATTTCTATCCGACAGCCATCAGATTTTATTAGACAGGGAGTATCTTTTTTTACAAAAAATTCCTCAACAGGAAATTCAATCGGTATCAAAAATTGATACTAACACTAAATGTATAGAATTTAATGGCTTTATTATCCACATTAATAAACACAATCATAAAATAGAAT
>NZ_JBEBVH010000020.1:0-26219 GCF_040392825.1 Pseudopedobacter sp. | reverse complement strand
AAAAAACAAAAGCCTCAGAAAAAATTAATTTCCTGAAGCTTTTGTTATCATTTTCAAATTCGCGATCCTTACTGTAAGGACCATAATATTGCATTAAAGCTTGATTTCTTCTTCTTTATTATTTATAAAGGCAAATTCTGTTAAATGGTAGGATGTTACCCCTTTCACTTTTACCCATTGTCCATATTTAAAGAACCATCTCATTTGCTTAGATAACAATCCCTTTTTAATAAATGCTTCCAGATACGGGTGAACACATAAAGTTATGCCTTTTTCCGCCTGCTCATTTAAAATATAATTCAGATTGTTTTCTATATCATCTATTAGAACTATACTAGCCTTAATCTCGCCGGTACCACCACAAGTCGGACATTTCTCACTTGTTACAATATTCATCTCCGGTCTTACCCTTTGACGAGTAATCTGCACCAAACCAAACTTGCTTGGCGGGAGGATAGTATGTTTAGCCCTATCGTGGCTCATTTCAGTTTTTAGGAAGTCAAAAAGCTCTTTACGATTAGGCGCCTTGTGCATGTCGATGAAATCGATAACCACAATGCCTCCCATATCTCTTAATCTAAGTTGTCTCGCAATTTCTTTCGCCGCTTCTTTATTTACCTGCAATGCATTTTCTTCCTGATTTTCCGGATTAGCAGTTCTGTTTCCGCTATTTACATCAATAACATGTAAAGCTTCGGTATGCTCTATAACCAGATAGGCACCGCCAGCCAGATTTACAGTTTTACCAAAAGATGCTTTTATTTGTTTCTCTATTCCAAAATGCTCGAAGATAGGCTCTTTGCCTTTGTAAAGTTTGACGATACTTTCCATCTCTGGCGAAATTTCGTGTACATAAGACTTTACTTCCTCAAACAAAGCCGGGTCGTCGACGTAAACATGCGTAAAATCGGCATTAAGAATATCACGAAGAATGGTAGACGTTCTACCCATCTCGCCCAGAATTCTTTTAGCCGGACCCGTTTTTGGGACTGCTTTCATAAACAACTCCCATTTTGAAACCAGATCCAAAATGTCCTTTTGGATTTCTGCTACTCCTTTTTTCTCAGAAACTGTTCTAATGATAATTCCAAAACCTTTAGGCTTTATTCCTTCAACAATCTTTCTCAATCGCGTACGTTCAGTGTTGCTCTTAATCTTTTTAGATATAGAAATCACATCCGAAAAAGGTACTAAAACAACAAACCTGCCTGCAATTGAAAGATCTGAACTTAACCTTGGTCCTTTGGTAGAAATAGGCTCTTTAGCAATTTGAACCGGAATCAGTAGATCTTTAGATAAAATAGAAGAGATTTTCCCCGACTTATCTATATCTTCTTCTCTTTTGAAACCGCTTAAAAGGTAATCGGTGAAATTACCGTTTCTTACCTGCCTTGTTAGCTTTAATAAAGATTGAACCTGTGGCCCTAAATCCAGGTAGTGCAAAAAAGCATCCTTCTCGTATCCAACATCAACAAAAGCAGCATTTAACCCGGGCATTATCTTTTTAATACGCCCAAGATAAATATCTCCAACAGCATAATTGTTGTTGATTTGCTCTTTGTTGAGTTCTACAAGTTGCTTGTCTTGCACTAATGCAATAGTAACCCCACCGGGGGCCGAATTAATAATTAACTCTTTTACCAACAGCTACTTTTTTAAACAAGTTCTATTAAAAGAACTTTCCTTACCAACAGAGGAAATTTTAAATAAAAACAGAAACAAATTTGCTCCCTGAACGGTTAACCCAGAGAGCAATTATATTTTTTAGGTATTACCTATTTTTTCTTATGTCTGTTTTTTCTTAAACGTTTTTTACGTTTGTGAGTAGCCATTTTATGTCTTTTTCTTTTTTTACCGCTTGGCATAATCTTTAATGTTTAATGTATGTATTAATTATTTAACTCTTTAATCTTTCTGTCTATAAAAGAACTTAAACCTGGGTCTCCGGCAAGTCTCTTTGCCTCTTCATAAGCCTCAACTGCAGCCGTTTTCATTCCCATGTTCTCGTAACTTGTAGCCAAATAGAAGTAAGCTTCCGGATCTTTTTTAATTTCTATTACAGTCTTAAATCTTTCCACAGCTTTATTAAACTGCCCAGACTTCATAGAGAATAGACCTAAGCTCATATTTGCCTTTAAGTTTTTCGGATCCTTTTCTACCACTTTTAGTAGCATCTGGATTCCCTGCATCGGATTGTTAGTACCTGTAACATAGGCAACACCCAATCCTGTTTGTGCGTCTAGGCTCTCTGCATTCAATTCAAGAGCCTGATTATACGCATGGATAGCTTTTTCCGTTAGCCCACGAACAGATGTTGTATCCGGAAAATTCTGATATCCTTCAGTAAATCTGTCTCCAGCCAATAACCAGTTCTCGTAAGATGGATTTTTCTCGGCAATAGCTTCATAAGCAAACGCAGAAGCAGCGGGTTGATTTACATCATCCCATTTCTTTGCCAATTGTTCCTGTAAAGCAATTACCTCATTTGCAGAAGCTTTCTTTAAATCGTTTTCTATCTTTTCAATATCCGACAGTAAACTTGGGCTAACATTTTGTTTGGCTACCGCCAGAACACCCTCTCTTGAAAACCCGGCAACTGCTGTTGCTTTTGTTTCCGTAGTCTGTGCTTCTGCCGAAGAAGAATCTTCTTCCTTTACCAAACCTTTGATATCAAGACTCAATAATATACCCATTAGCACTACTACCGAACCAATTACTATATATTGTTTTGTCTTCATATCAATATTGTTTTATTTACGCATTAACTGCTTTAGCTTTTTTATTTCCTACTTTTACTTTATCAACAAAAGCTTTTGCTGGTTTAAAGCTAGGTACAAAATGTTCTGGAATAATAATAGCTGTATTTTTAGAGATATTTCTTGCTGTTTTTTCCGCTCTCTTCTTTACAACAAAACTACCAAATCCTCTAACATAAACATTCTCTCCATTAATCATCGAGTTTTTTACTACTTTGAAAAACGCTTCTACCGTTTCTTGTACATCTACCTTCTCAATTCCGGTCTTATTAGCAATTTCTGCAATAATTTCTGCCTTTGTCATGTCTTATATGTCTTTTTTATTTTTTTCCTTCCCTTGATTTGGGGTTGCAAAAGTAGAGCTTTTATTGGAATAAGGGAAATAAAAAACTTAAATTTTTTATTTCAACCCCCTATAATACAACACTTAAGCATTTTAGCGATGAATATAAGGCTTTAAATGTAATTTTGCGTATGAATTTTTCCGAAGAATTAATAAAATGGTATAGAGTTAACAAAAGAGATTTGCCATGGCGTAACACAAAAGATCCTTACCTCATTTGGTTGTCCGAAATTATTCTGCAGCAAACAAGGGTAGATCAGGGGATGCCCTATTATTTCAAATTTTCGGAGAATTTTCCCGATGTAAAAAGCTTTGCAGAAGCATCTGAAGACCACATACTTCATTTATGGCAGGGGTTAGGCTATTATTCACGTGGAAGAAATATGCTAAAGACAGCACAAAAAGTGATGGCAGAGCATCAGGGTATTTTCCCAAGCGCCTATAACCAGCTTATAAAATTGGTAGGCATAGGTGAGTATACCGCCGCAGCAATTTCTTCTTTCTCTTCCAACGAGCCTAAAGCTGTTGTAGACGGCAATGTATACCGTTTACTCGCCAGATATTTTGGTATCGAAATACCAATAAACAGCACTATTGGAAAGAAATACTTTCAGGAACTGGCAGACGAACTTCTTGATAAAAATAATGCTGGCGAGAATAATCAGGCCATTATAGAATTTGGGGCATTGCAATGTAAACCAAAGAACCCCAACTGCGATCTTTGTCCCCTGATTTCTTCTTGTTACGCGTTTAAACATCATCGCATCTCAGAATTGCCGGTAAAAAACAAGACACTAAAAGTCAAAGAAAGGTACCTCTATTACTTCCTAATTTTTAAAGAAGATAAAATCCTGTTAAACAGGAGAGATAATAGTGATATTTGGGCCGGACTACACGATTTTCCTTTAATAGAAAGCCCTACCGCACTGGACATCAAAACCTTATGCGAACAAACTAAATTCCGGAATTGGTTTCCACAAGGAGTAGAAATTGCTTATATCGCCAAACCGATAAAACACATTTTAACTCATCAGAGACTTTTTGGAACCTTTATTGAGCTATCTGAAATAAACGAGGAAGCAATTCAGGAAAACAATTGGTTTTGGGTAGATGTCAAGCACTTAGATAAATTTGCGAAACCAAAATTAATTTTTGCTTTTTTAAAAAACTTCTATAAATTGAATGAAATTTAATTGCAAATTATGTCAGGTATCAACAAGGTTATTTTAGTAGGACACTTAGGGAAAGATCCCGAAGTGAGACATTTAGACGGAAATGTTACCGTAGCAAGTTTTCCTTTGGCAACATCCGAAACTTTCAATAAAGACGGTAAAAGAGTAGAACAAACAGAGTGGCATAACATTGTTATGTGGCGTGGTTTAGCAGATGTAGCTTCCAAATATCTGCAAAAAGGCAAGTTAGTTTATATAGAAGGGAAGCTACGTACAAGGTCTTTTGAAGATAAAGAGGGCAACAAGAAATACACGACAGAAGTGGTTGCGGAGAATTTCACTATGCTGGGCAGGAAAAGTGACTTTGAAGGCCCACAGAATGGAAACAATGGTGATAAACTGGCAACGCCGGCTTCTACATCTAACGAGGACCTGAGTTTAGATCCGCTAGATGACGATTTGCCTTTTTAACATAGAACCCAAAGGGAAATAAATCCCTCATGGTCTACTTATAAAACTTAGAGACATTATAAACCGAAAACTCTCTTTGCATACTGTTAATAAACATTCTGGCAACGTTGTTCCCAGGTAAGGATGGCTTGCTCCAAATACATGGTTTGCATTTTCTATAATTTCAAACTTTGCGTTTGGATTAAGCCCTCTAAATTCCTTTGCAATATCCAGATGAACATTAATATCATCGTCGCCATGGATGATTAACCAGGGTTTAGCTAATGCTTTGGCCGCTTTTTTAATATCCAGCTCGTTTTTATAACGTTCGAAATCATCTAAAAGCACCCTGTTTAACGGCATATACTCTTTTGTCCTGGCATTAAAAGTCTCTATTTTTCCTTTTTCACGCCATTCTGCTTCTTGTTCTTTTTTCCATAAACTGCTAAAGTCATTTATTGCCGCCCAAGTAATTACCGCATCTATCCTAACGTCTTTATAAGCTTGTAATATACTTACGCCCCCTCCTCGACTGTGGCCAATCAAAATAATTTTTGAATCCTGATATTCAGATTTTAGAAATGACACGACCTTATCTAAGTCATACAGTTCTTTAATTGGAGTATTGTTGGCAAAATCTTCAAAGTTGGTTACATCTTTTGGATCATCAGCAGGAACTCCGCTATGAGAAAAATTAAATTTCACATAATTAATTCCATGTTCTGCAAAATATTCCGCTACCAGGTTATGAGCGCCCCAATCTTTAAAACCTTTAAAGCCATGTACAAACAGGGCGAACACATTGCTTTCTGCTTTCGAAAAGGTTATATCACCTAATATGGGTTTATTAGCAAATCCCTCTATTTTAAATTCCATTACTACATTTTTTTTAATAATTGTTCTTTTTTCTGAACTAGAACAGTATCTCCCTCTGATAGATTTTTATAAAAATCCTCTTTAATAAAATTCGATTGCTCCTGCAAAACGCAACGCTCTTTATCGCCTATACCATTCCCCGAATAAGAAATAGTATATATAGGAATTGCTAGCGATTCGCTGTTTTTAATTATAATGGGAATAAGAATTTTAGTTTTACAAACTTCAGAATACCCCGTTTCCAATGGCATAGAAATACATTTTATAGAAGGGGGATAACGAAGAACATAATCAGCAGGACAGTTAACAAATATTCCTCCTCCTATATTGCCTGGAGGAAAGTATCTAGTTGTAGAATCATTACTGATTAATAAAACTTCATTATTTGTTAATCTCTCCATTTTACCACTGGCATAAGGACGATAAAAATTGGTAGAAGAAAAATTCCCTTGCTGGTCTATTTCAATAGTTAAGTGTGTAGACATATAAAGCGTTTTTATCTTACTGTCAAGAAAAACGCCCGTAAGAGATTTTCTATTTATATAATTTGCAATTATCGTTTCATTAGTTATTTTCCCTTTATTTGTATATAACTCTGTTTTATAAACATTTAAAGTATTTTCACTTGAAAAATTGCCTTGTAAAAGGATTATTTCGGGACTCTCTTTCTTACTACAAGAAAAAGTTACTGCAGAAAATAAAATCAAAAAATATAATAGTTTTGCTTTCATAGGATTATATGAGTTTTTTGCCTGCAATATAATAAAGTAGTTCTATTTTTTATATTTACAACATGGCAACAAAAAACAGTTTTTTAAAAAACAGAGATTTCGGTTTATTAATCATAAGAGCGGGTATAGGTATATCGATGCTCACTTTACACGGACTCCCTAAAATTACCGGAGGAGTTGATAAATGGAAAGCCGTAGGAAGCGGCATGAAGGTAATAGGCATAGATTTTCTACCTGTATTTTGGGGCTTTGCTGCCGCTGCAACGGAAACATTCGGTTCTTTCTTGTTAATTTTAGGTTTATTTCACAGATCAGTTAGTGCATTATTAGCCTTTACCATGTTAATTGCAACATTAGTACATTTAAACAATGGCGATGGTATTTCGGTAGCTTCACATGCCATGGAACTCGGACTAATTTTTATTGCTTTAATCTTCACAGGCCCGGGAAAATATGCAGTGGATAAATAATACCTTTTCAGTCATAGCTAAAATAGCCGGTCTAAACTCTACCAAAAAATTTAGAGATCCCTCTAGATTGATTTATGCAGATTAAGACCGATAGCGGCAGTAATACATAGAAAAAGCCTCTTGAAAAATAACATCAAAAGGCTTTTTCACAATTCAAATCACATTAATTAGAGTCAGGAATACTGAAAGAAAGAGAAATATCATGACTTCCTACTTTAACACCACTTTTAGCGGCGTTAAAGTTATAACAGTAACCAATCTTCATATTATTCTTAACATTATTCAATTGATAAGACATATTGGCTCTTAAAATGGATTGTGATACACTTTTTTCATCAGCTCCCATAAATGAATTTCGCTCTTCAACACGTTGCCTAAATCCTACTCCTAAAACAAATGACTTTTCCATCATAATAGAAGTATTAATATCCAAAGAAGTAATACCTCCCATATTTTTAATATATAAAACAGAGGGCATGATTATTAGATTATCTATCGTTTCGTAATTGGCCCCCAGTATTAAATACATATTAATCTTGCGGAAAGTAGGAGGAACCTGATAGGAAAAACTGTTATTATTGGTGTATAAAGATAATATATTATCAAAGGAAAGACCTAAATAATATTGTTTCTTTAATGTCCCTAATAAACCAAAACGGCCGTCTAATTTAGAACTATAGATATTTTGCTTTGCTAAAGGATCTAGTGGATTTGCGGTCATCACCTCAGAAAGGTTAATATTATACTGCTGTAAACCCAGGCCTAATGAAGAAGACATCATGATATCTTCCGAAACCTGTAAGTGATACACATAATTACCGTAGCCTACACTGTAGCTATCGTTTCCAAAAGTATTTTTTACTGCGTTAAAGCCAATGGCACATTTCAGTTTAGGTAAACTGAAATGCCCGGCAGCAGATACGGTATAGTTTTTCGCACCACTTACTTCCCCCGTTCCTGCAACCTGATACTGTAGGTTTGCAGAAGCTTTTGTATGGAGTCCCATGAATGCCGGATTGATATAAGACTTATCTAACAGATATTGACTGCCTTGAAATTCTGTTTGGGCTTTGCCTTGTTGTACATTGCTAAGTGTAGCTACACTTAGCAATAGATATATCCTTTTTAAAATATTCACGCTTTAAATAATTAAAATCTAACCACGAAGCTTTTTATTGGTAAATAATTGTTACAGTACCTTTAAACACACGCTCTTTACCAGTTTTATCTACTGTTTTCAGGATATAGCCATATGAACCCATTGGTAATCTATCTCCTGTCCAATCGTTCTGATAATTATCTTTTTTGTAAACTACATTGTAGCTCTTATTAAAGATAGTTAAGCTATTAGACACGTAATATTCAGTTAGCCCCAATATTTCAAACATATCATTGATTCCATCTCCGTTAGGGGTAAATAAAGTTGGGATAAGAATTTTAGTTTCTGTAGCTCTGGGATCTACCACTTCTACAGAAACTAATCCTACTTTGTTATCGGCTTCGTTACTTTCATTTAAAGTTGTGGCAGCACCATTACCTAACATCAGCACACCATAGGTATTTGCTTTAAGCTTAATAGTATATACTACCTCGTCATGAACATTAATATTGGCTTGTGTAGCTTTTAGTGTTTTTGTTTCACGATCATAAGTAATATTATTAGATGATGAGACAAAATCGAATGAAACAGGTAATTGATCTGCTAATGCCGTATTTATTGCATTGTTAGGTCCGTTGTTTTTAACCTTGATACTATAGTTGAATACTTCACCTATGTTTAGGCTTGCTTTATCAACCTGACTACTTACTACCAAATCAACACTGTTATCTATTACGTTAACATTTAAAGCAGGGATGGTATTATTATCAAAATCAACATCATTATCATTATCAGCATTTACCGCACCATTACCTAATTGGAATACACCAACACCATTTGCTCTCAATGTAATAGTATAAATAGCTTCTTGTCCAGCAAGAAGAGTCGACCTACTGGCTGATAGCATTCTTGTTGTAGCATTAAAACTAACATCTCCTGCTACCGATAACACCTCTAAACCTAATGGCAAGATATCGTTTAGCATTACATTCTTCGCTAAATCGGCACCATTATTCTTTACTTTAATAGTATAAGTTAATTCTTCTCCTTTGGCTAATTGGCCGCGGCTAATCACATTGGTTACCGTAACATCTGCTCTTCTGTCAACTACTTCAACAGCTATCGGAGCGAAGGTATTGTTAGCAAGATTGATGTCGTTGTTAACGGATACTAATCCATTTCCTAAAAGTTGAGTACCTACAGCCTTCGCTCTCAATAAGATTTGATATTCTATATCTGTTCCCGCATCAACTCTTGTTTGGGTTGCAGATACAGTGTGTTTTACAGCGTCATAAACAGCATCTCCAGTCACAGATACGAACTCGAATGCTTTATTTAAAGTCTCCACTAATTTATAATCAATACCAAAATCGGCACTATTATTTTTTACTGAAACAGAGTAAACCAATTCGTCTCCAATATTTAAACGCTGACGATTCGCTTTTGATGATACAGCAAAATCAACATTATTATCAATTACATTAACTGATATTGGGCTGATAGCGTTGTTGTCAAAATCTACATCATTGTCGTTATCAGCGGCAATTGATCCGCTACCGAGCTGTATAGTACCCGCAACTATCGCTTTCAATACCACCGTATATTCAACTTCTTCTCCCGATTTTAACTGAAGCTTAGATGCAGTTATGGTATTATTAGCTGTATTATGCTTGATACCTCCAGTAGCTCTTACAAACTCTAAACCTACCGGAATATGTTCCTGCAATGTAAAGTTATTGGCTACATCCGGTCCACTATTGCTAACCAACAAAGTATATGTAAGCTCTTCGCTTTTATTTAATTGATTTGTACTAACCTGATTGCTTACCCAAACATTTGCTCTTCTATCAACTACATTCACGTTTGCAGGTTGAATTTTATTGTTGGATAAATCGCTATCGTTTAGCACAGTAACCAAACCTTTCCCTAATGTTTGAATACCTACAGAGTTGGCTTTCAAAACCACTTGGTAGCGTAACTCCTCACCAGCAGCAACCCGAATTTTGCTTGCAGTTAATATTCTCTTGTTAACATCGAATGATAATCCATCTGACAGAGAAACAATATCAAATGCAAAACTTAAGGTATCTGTTAGCTTATAGTTTATTCCAAAATCAGGACCGTTATTTTTAACTGTTAATGTATATGTTAATTGATCTCCGATATTTAAACGGTCACGGCTCAAAGCTTTCGTTACTGCAAAATTCACTTTATTTTCCCCGACCACAACAGCAACCGGGTTGATTGTATTATTATCAAAATCAACATCATTATCGTTATCAGCTGCTATATTTCCATTCCCCAATAAGAAATTTCCATTGGTTAAAGCTTTTAGGGTTGCCGTATAGGAAATTTCCTCACCAGATTTCATTTGCAATTTGCTTGCTGCAAGCTTCCTCATTGCGGCATCATAAGTCAATCCTCCTGTTGAAGAAACAAATTCAAAGTCTGCTGGAAGGATATCTTGTAGCCTAAAGTTGTAAGCTATATCCGGTCCATTATTACTCACATTAATGGTATAAACCAATTCTTCACTCTCATTTAACTGTGTTTTGTTTACATGAGTATTTACCCAAACATTAGCTCTTCTGTCTTCAACAATTACCGTAATAACACCTATAACATTATTATTAGGATTAATATCATTAAGTACCGTCACCAAGCCTTCGCCCAGATTTTGGCTACCTACAGCTACAGCTTTCAGTGTTATTTCGTAACGAATTACCTCTTCTCCGTTAACTTTAGCTTTTTCTGCCGTTAAAGTACGGTTTGATGAATTGTATGTTATTCCGCCTGTCGCCGACACAAATTCAAATGCAGTACTTAAAGTATCCAGAATTCTATAATTCATTGCGAAGTCAGGTTCCTGATTCTTAATTGTGATGGTGTACTTTAATAGATCACCAATATTTATTCGGGACTTAGAAACATCTGAACTTATCGCTAAATCAACTCTATTGTCTAAAATTTCAACGTGAAGTCTGGCTATAGAATTGTTATCAAAATCAATGTTATTATCATTTGATGCAGAAACATGTCCTTGACCTAAAAATACGTTTCCGAAATCAACAGCTTTCAACAATAAAGAATAAGTTACTTCTTCACCAGCTTGTATTTGAGGCTGAGATAGATTTAAGATCTGCCCGGCCTTAGTAAACTTAACTGTACCATTTAATGCCGTAACATATTCAAATTCATTTGGTATAGCATCCACTAAAACAACATTTCTAGCCACATCCGGACCATTATTTTTGATTTTAATGGTATAAATTAATTCTTCCCCTTTATATAGTTGGTTACGATTAATTTGTGTTTCCACATATACATCCGCTCTCCTATCAGCAACACTTACGGTAAGTTTAGAGAAATCATTATTTGAAGTCTCGGTATCATTATTTGAAGATACAGCTCCTCTTCCAAAGAATTTATTACCTACAGTTAATGCT
Source organism: Pseudopedobacter sp. (assembly GCF_040392825.1). NCBI lineage: Bacteria > Pseudomonadati > Bacteroidota > Sphingobacteriia > Sphingobacteriales > Sphingobacteriaceae > Pseudopedobacter > Pseudopedobacter sp. Next base: position 14,876 of record NZ_JBEBVH010000020.1, on the reverse strand, counting down.
TTAAGCACAACTTTATATTCAGCTATTTCATCTACTCCTAATTGTAATTTGGTTACCTTTAAGGTATGCGTTGCAGCATCATAGGTTAAACCATTCGTCGCAGAAACAAACTCTAATCCGCTACTTAATGTATCTACTAATACCGAATTTACCGCTACATCTGGTCCTGAATTTTTGAACTTCAGGGTATATTTCAGCGTATCGCCAATATTAATCAGGTTTCTGCTGATGCTATTATAAACCTCAATATCAGCGTCGCCCATCACTTTAAAAGAAATAGGATGCTCTGGAGTACCTAAAACCTCATCTGCTCTTTGTGTAGTGATAAGTTCATCTACTGGAGCTGTATTTCTCAACATCGTTCTCAGCATCATTCGCTGCTGTGGAGCGGGCTGTGGCGTTGCTGGTAAATCAGATTTTGCAGTGTATGTTCTTCCTGTTATTCTATCGTAAATTTTAATTACAACGGGTTTATCTTCCCCTTCCACATTACTATTTATGGATACAAAACTTAATCCATTTACTAAAGTATCTACATAATTCACCAATTCGCCATCTACATAAGCAAAAATCTCAAACCTTCCGGGTTCTGTAATATCTAAACCGTTTAAGTTAATTTTTGCCGTTAAGGACATATTATTTTCAAATCTGGCTATATCTAAGTTTACCCGATCTCCACTATTCACGTCGTTCACGTTCATTGCGTTATCAAATGCAATAACTTTTTCTATTCCAGATTTTACTGGTGGAATATCTGCTAATAAATTTGGACTTAAATCTGGTTGATAAGTCACTACTGGTATAGCATAATGATCTCCTTCTACAAAATATTTATACCCTTTTCCCGGACGTAGATATTTCAAACTACCAGACCATCTTTGAGAAGTTGCATTGTATTGCGCAAATTCTTCCTGACTGCTAATGGTAGCACCATTGGGGAAGCTATAATTTTTAAGGTAATTATTCAGCTCCATATTTACCGCCATTGGGTATCCCAGCCAATTCCAACCATCTTTCAACTCTACATCTACTCTATGGCTAGCTAATTGTCCTAAAACTCTTATCGTATCTGCTTTAGCAGAATACACCATATAAGACTGATAAATATTTAACGAATCTAATGGGCCGGTCCAACCAGTTTTAGCATTATATTGTGCGTAAGGCTTGTGAGCACTTAAGGTTTTTACAATATCCCCTTCGGTAGATTTTAACTTACTGAACACTTCACTTACTCTCATGTCGGTATTTTCAACATTTAGAGATACCCAGTTCCAACCAGCTTTTAAAGGTATAGTTTGAAAAACACCTTCCGGATGTAGTATATAAGGGTTGTTTCCATTCCCTACAATACCATTAGACACAAAATTTATTCGCTCTTTACTTTGATATTCAATACCCGGATAGGTATCCCAGAAACGCACACTTAAACTCTCGTTACTTAATTTATTAGAATATGCAGTTACGTAAGCTACATACTTTTTACTTGCATAGTCATACTCTATATTTGCTAAACCTCTACATTCATCCCCGGCAAAAACGCCCATAATATCTCTGATATCTGTAGAAGTCGCTACATCCGTTTCATCTAAACTAAATTGAGTAACAAAACTCATGTTATATCTAAATTTGGATGGATTTACCGTCCAGTTTGGTGGTGTTTTAAGCACATTTACGGTAACATATAACAACTGCCTTTTACCATCACAAGTGGTAAATACCGTGTCGGTATAGGTTCCTGTATTTAAGTTTGGATCTATTAAGAAATCAACATTTTGTTCTCCTAGTGGAACAATTCTGGAATTACGTATAGACGGCGTTAACCAACTTGGAAATCTCTCTATTCTAAAGTTTTGATTTAATGCCGATTTGTTTACCAATTTAGCTCTAAAGCTAGATTGAACACCTTCAATAGCATTAACATCAATATTTGCCGGAGACCAGTAAATTGGACTCATATTGACAACGAAGTTCCATGAAACGCTATCTGTTAAAACATTTCCACTACCATCTCTAAGATTCTTAACTGTAGCATTCAGCTCCATCATCTCATAATCTGCAATTGCAGCTTCCGGAACTGTCTTAATCACGATAGTTTTATCGTTGTAAACAAGTGTCGCAGGAATAATTTGTCCATTATCCTTACGTTTTAAAACTACATTTGCTGAGTTTGTGATATCCTTATTAAAGGTCACGCTCATCACATCACTTGTAGTCAAGATACCGTTTAAAGGTGTAGGCAGACCAAATGCTATCGCTGCAGATCTATCAATTACTCCAGTATATACCGGAGAATAGTTTACATCTACGCCTTCGCAAATAGCCAAAGCCCGTAATTCATACTTACTATCAGGAAGCGTACTTACATCAAAAGTATAATCATAATACTTATCCTTAAGTTCCGATTTAGGAATATCTATTGCCGTTTGCCATAAAGAATTCTCATAATCCTGATTAATTCTTCTGTACTGTAAAGCAACACTTGTTAACGGAGAAGCTTCCGACGCATCAAATTTGCTAAACGCTACATACAACTTATTACCATTAGATTGATTCACCAACCAGTTATTACCTGGTAAGAACAAATCTATTTCACTACACTTATTTTGGAAATAGGCATTCAGTTTAACGGTTGGTTTTGCTATATTATCATCATCAATATCCTCCAATGAGTTATCGCATGCAGAGAACATTGCTAAAGTTAAATCCTCATAGGTACCATATAATGCTCCTCTATAAACCTCTACTGGTAATTTGAAACTCTTACCCGTTGGTATTACAAAGTTAGCCTGACCATTCGTCACATCCTGACCCGCAACTAAAACTCTTGCTCCTCCTAAATTGCTAGTTGGTATTAACTTAATACCATACTCCACGGTCTCATCACTCTCGCTTCTATTTGAGATTAAAACCTCAAACTTTGCTGGTTGATCCGAAGGAACATTACGTTGTTCGTTCGCTCCGCTTACCGCAATATTTGGCAGATGGCGATATTGAGTTCCAGGCTCATGTGGACAACTGGATGAGCCTGATACTGTTTTAAAAACAGGAGTAGCGTATTTTTTATTTTTCTTTAAATCTACTGAAAAGAAATCGCCAATGTCATCATCCTCTAAATGATAAAAAGTAGTTTGTGTATGGCCGTTGGTAATTTCGGTACTTGAATCCCAATTGAATCTCAGCGAGAATAACGCTCCAATTTCCTTTTCATTTGATTCGCCACTATTCACAAAACCACCTACATTACCTTCAGTGTTTAAATAAATTTGTGTTTCGGTAACATCTGTAGTATCTCTTTGCGTTGTTAAGGTATTCTCATAAATTGCGCCCGCACTAAATGAGATATTGTTCCCAACAATTCCTTTAAGATTCTCACCTGCACTTATATCCCCTGCTTGCGCTTTTTCCTTTTTATTTTCTTCTAACGTTTTCTCCCACCCTGTAATATCTGCCTCGTATTCAGAATATGTTCTCTTCAACTTATCAACCTCTTCTGGTTTAATAGATGAGCTATTGCTTTTCAGCTTAAAGTAGGCTTCGTCATACTTAGTCTTTGATATAGAATACAATGTTCTTAATTGAGGTAACAAGACATTCTTTATATGATGTTGAGTATAAACAAAAACGGTCCCAAAGTCATTCAAATTCATGGCAACTGAGGTATCTCTAACCATTCCCTTTTTGGAGGCATCGTATTTCAATACATCGGTCATGGCATAAACCATGTTCATAGATGCACCTACAAAAACATCTCCGTCTTCACCTACAAATTCTGGTTCACCTGATGTATAAAAATCCTCAGTAAAGGTAAATGTCGTGTTCGTTACAAGGCCCTCATTATTATCTCTGCCAGCTTCCATTTTTGCCTGTATATGGACACCTCCTCCTGTTTTACCAATAAAAGGAATATTTGAGCCTACCCCAGCTTTGATATCTGAATAAGCTCCGGCCCCTCCTCCAAATTTAAACGAAGTGGTACCTGTTTTAGAAAATGTAGTTCCTTTACTTATTTTAGCATATGATCTGTCTCCAGGAGGATCATGTAACACAAAAAATGGAATACTAGGTGTTCTACTAACAAATGTTGCATTACGAGGCCTTTCACCTTCTACTACTGCATTGATAATAGCACTTGCCTGCCTGCTTCCTACCTTTCCAACAATCTGTATATTTTTTTCATAAGGAGCTTCTAAAACTGGATTACCTACCTTGATAGTATGCCTCACATTTTTGCTTATCTTATCTAAAGCATATTCTTTTCTATCCACCATATCCGAAATACCATCATATATATATACTGTACCTGTATCCAAAGTACAACTATAAGTTATGCCATCATAGGTATAGGTCTCCTGGATTTTAACATCTATAAGATGTTTATCATTCTGAGCTAATAAATACTTATAGGTATTACCAGGTGCAAATTGAACAGAATCTACAAAAGCAGGATTGTTATTATTTACCAGGACTTTGAGTTTGTCATGATAAATAAAATCCATTAAAGGCTTTTTAACAAGATATGTTGTATCTACATTGACTGTAGTATCCTTTCTTGAAGGTGTAATTTTATAGATACTACCATCTGGCTTAAAGGTGGTATCGGCCTTAATAGTCTTTATGCTGTAGGTCGTATCTATCTTCTCTTCCTTCAAGCGTTCTGCCAAACTAACCTTTTGTATATTGTAAGTTTTGGTAAAATACTCTAGTTTATTAGAGTTGATACCTCCTTTTTCAGAAATTTGAAGAACCTGACCTTCGAAAGAGGTAGCCGGTAAAATAACCTTTACCTCCCCTCTTGTCGGCTGCCCAGGATTTTTTGGGCTTCCGCTTTCTAAATCATTGGAGCTGATATGCAATTTCTTCGCATATTTTGCAGAAGAATTTGCTGATACATAGCCAGCATTCTCTGATTTCAACAAGAATGTCACATATTCTCCTATTGGAGCATCGCAACTTGCCGCAACTTTTATAGTTAACGTATCCGTTTTTGTATTAATAAAATCGACGTTAGACATCAAATTATTAACATACAGAGATTTTACTGTATCAGTTGTACCACTAAAATATATCAGGTGATCTTTATATTTAATTTGAACGCTATACAAACCAGCATTGGTAATAGACAAACTATAAAGTCCTTTTGCGTCTGTCTTAACGGCCGAATTCTTTCCGTTTAACCAAACTTCGGCATCTTGCACTGGCAGAAAAACATCATTATCCAGAGAATCTTTGATAGCTGCAAAGCTTACTCTGCCGTTAATAGCAAAAGAAGCTGTATCTGTAAAGTTTACATTTTGCCGATTCGACTCATCAAATGACAAACTTCTGGACAGCTTTTCTGGGTCAAACCTAGGTTTATTATAACCTGGCATTTGAGGCCTCATTTCATAATTGGCCCCTTCCCCATAAAAAACTTTAGTGATCTCGTAGTACCCAGAAGCATCTGTTGTTGCGCTGTAGGTATAAGGTTCGGTAGTCTTACCGTTATAAACGTCTGATTTTGTTGTTGCTGTAACCATAACGCCCTCTACCCCAGCATTGGTCTTACCCTTAACGTATCCACTAATTTTTCCGTTGGCCAGAGATTTACCATCGAAAGTTTTTGATCTCCAGTTTTCATAATCAATTCCGGAAACCCCATCTGTAATGTACCCCATGGAATATTGATAAAACATCCCCGGTAATATATCTGAATCGTTATAAGAGGTAGTGTTTTTTGAAAACTGAACTAATTCTTCTCCATTTCTATACAATACTAAATTTTCTAAACCCGCAATTCCTCTTACCTGATTCCAGCTTAATCTTATTCTTCCATTTTGATCTAGTGTTGTAGTAATGTCTGCGTTAGAAAATTTAAAAGTCCCGGCTACTACCGCAGGATCAAAATCAGTAGCAGGATTAACATTCCATCCCGCAGGACTATTATCTGTTGCAATAACCGTTTGTACCGAATAAGTATAATCTGCAGATTCTATTAAAGAATCATCTGTATAACTAAATACATGTGCAGAAAGATTAGCCAATAACACTGCAGCTTCATTTCCCTTTTTTCTATAAACATTATATCTGATGTGCGCATCCGGAACAGCTGTTTGCTTTTCCCAGGTTATTGTTGGATAAACCTGCCCTTTCGAAATATTAGGAATCTCTGTTATTTTAACATTTTTTGGAGCTTTAAGCTTTGGTGTCGTTCCGTTTACATTAGGCATCTCAGTCCAATATTCAGGATTTCCTGACCATTGATTCCATCCGTAATTTGTATAAAAAATATGATAACTAAAAACTTTATTAGGCCCCAATATTTTACTGATACTATCGGCAGGGTGATAATCTTGATAAACTTTTTTATTATAAATATACGTACCTACTGGACATTGGATTTGAAGTGTTGTTTCGTGGTCTTCAGACCCTCCAGCACCAGGCAACTGTTTCCATTTAAATTTAATTGAATAATCGTCATAATTCACTGTACCATTTTGCCACCACATGTTATCATTTCGTTGAGCAAACGATAACTCACTAGAAAGACTTAACAGAACAGACAAAAAAAGCGCCTTTATCTTTAAAAAAGCAACAAATCTCTTTGGAGTAGAGTTTATATCCATATTATATCAGGTGGTATAGTAAAATTTTTATTCAATTAAATAAAAATAGTCCCCAAAATTAAACACTCTACTTTGAGTGTACAAAATTAATTAGTCCATAATTATCATTTTGGACTAATTAATTCGATTGCAGCTGATAATCAGTCTGAAACAGCAATTTCAGTTATTAGCTATACATCCGAAATGCATAATGTATATACCTTGCCTTATTCTTGAGAAGATGCCTCCATAAGACCCAACTATCCGATTTATAAAAATCGGCGGTAGTATAGATAGACGTAATAAACTTTTTATTCTATAGAAAGCAGAGAGGGGTGTTAAAGCAGAATAACTGGCAGTTTTCTAAATTTTATTGAAAAATTAAAAGGTACAAACAACAAGACTCCTAATTTTAAGTTTAGGATGTTTGAATATCCAAAATATTTTGGATTGAATCATTTTTGACAAATACATTTTTCGAAAATAAAAAACAAAAAACCGATTCATTAATAATTAAGAAAAAAACACTCGATATATTGATTTTAAAACAAAATAAAAGTGATATTTTTACAATCTTAAATTATCGGACTTGTTCTATTTAAGAACATTTTTTTTGCAGCTCATAAAAAGACTAAGTTATAAATAGGCTTATAATTGGTTTACAAAAGAAATTGTTATTGACCTGGGTACTGCAAATACCCTCATTATACATAACGACAAAGTGGTTGTAGACGAACCATCTATCGTTGCATTTGACAGAACAACTAATAAAGTTATTGCTATTAGCCTACAAGCGATGCAAATGGAGGGTAAACCCACGAAAACATCAAAACGGTACGTCCTTTAAAAGATGGTGTAATAGCTAACGTTAATACTGCTAAGCACATGATTCGTGGCATGACAAAAACTGCACTTATCAGACGCCCCTCCATATCCAAGTCCATATTGCCTTTTTTCAAGAATAACACCAACAGATTGAGCTTCGACTCCCATTTACATTACACAAATGAGATTGACACAAAGTCCCAATCTCATTCGTGTAAACCTTTAATTATGGATAATAGTTTATTGCCGCAGCTTCTGTTGTAGCAAGCCCCGAAGCATTAACAGCCGTACCAATACTGGCGACGCCCGTCCACGGACCGGCAGAACCATATCCATTCCAACAGCGGTAAACCACATTATATTGTACGTTTGTATTCGTATTTCCCCCAAAGCGTATTTCATTTCCATCCAATCCTAACATACCCGACATAACACTTCTCTTTTGTGTTACAGTGCCACCAGATAATAAAGCCGCATCTGCTGTACTAATCAGATAAGTTCTTCCTGGAGGATTAAATCCTGTGCTATGAAAAACGACATTAAAGCGTGTTGTTTGGGAACCTACTGTTCCATAGGTGAATGTATTTTTTGTAATCATAAAATTAGTTCCCATTCTTTCATCACCAGGATCAACATCATTAAAAACTGGAATTTCTATAAAGACAGGATTTAAACCGGTTAAATAAGTTCCCGTAGAAGTGAACGTGTTATTATATACCACCCCTTTATCTGAAAGGTCTCCTCTAAAACGTACAAATGCTCCGGAGCAGTCTTTAAAAGTATTATTTACAACACTTAACCGTTGTATTCCATAAGCACCATAAATCATATGCGCATGAGAATCGTACCCGACATTTTCAAATGTGCAATTTCTTACCAAGACGCGGTTCGTTAATGGATAATGAACACCTAAAGCGCCGTAACCAACATCTGGAAGGTCTTTAAATATACAGTTCTCTACAGCCATATCCTGACTGTTAGATATTCGCATAGCATAGCCTGTAACAGGGCCTGTAAATTTTAACCGTAAGACCTGTATATTCTGGCAGGTATTCAGGTAAAGTAAAGTTGCAATTGATCCCGTAAAAACAGCTCCTCCTACAGTAGATGCAGTTTTAAGTGTCAGTAAATTTGTTGCATGCCCCATGTTTGCAAGCGTTATCGTAGCGGTTCGCGTGTAGGTTCCGTCTGCAAAAACAACATCAACCGGCCCCGTAGCAAGTGCACTTTGTACATTAGACCAGAAAGTTGTGTTCAGGGACGTGGTTGGCGTTACATTAAAAGTTGTCGTTGCCATGGTAGCAGCTCCTCCTTTTTCTGATTGTAAATTCAAGCTGCCATCTAAACTTCCATTCAGGCTGTCTTTTTTATTGCAGCTTGTTAAACTTAGGGCGGAAAAAGCAATAACTGCTAATAATGTTTTTTTCATAATTATATGGTTTAAAATTGATTTTGTTATGTAACATCTGTTCTATCGTAAATGTTTCCACATCAATAAAATTCTTAGAACCACAGAATTTAACTTCATGTACGCTCGAGAGCAATATTGCTCCGGCGGTACAATACATAAATACATCTCCTTCTTTTTTTTGAATGTCCCGTTAATTTAGGCTTGCCATTCGGAAACTAATAATATTCACCTTTTAGCTTCAGATACTGTCTATAAATATTTATTAATTTTATTTAAGCTTTTACCTATTTTAAATCATCAGTTATTTACTTATACAGATATAACCAAACAGACTATTTTTGTATTCGCTAAAATTCCCTTTCCATAAAAATCAATATGAAATCGCAAACCCAACAACTGCACAGAGTATGGCAACACGAAATGAAAGCCATACAGCAAACAAAATTTCCGCTTAAGTTTGATGAAATCATAAGTTCGGTATTTACATCCGGTCCATCATACTATTATGTGATTGATTTTTATGATATGTCTCTGTCACATATGAGTCCGCTGGTAAAAAACATACATGGACTGGATCCTGATCAGGTTACATTTAATGATATCCTGGATCTTATCCACCCGGACGATATAAATTTTGTCGCAAAAGTAGAAGCATATATTGTAGACCTGATACGAAGCAAAGAATTCGAAGGAGACAAGCTGTTAAGTTATAAATCGTCTTACTGCTTTCGCATGAAAACAGCCGACGGGTCTTATAAATTGTTTTTACATCAGGGTTTACAGCTTACGCTTGACGAATATAACGGTATTGCCAAAGCTTTAAACATCCATACAGATATCAGTCAGATTACTTCTGTTAATAGCTACAAATTATCACTAATCAGTATAACCGGTGATGTATGCTATACAGATATCGATATTTTTAACCAGGCAGATAAGAGCACACTTTATACCAAAAGAGAAAAGGAAATATTAAAGTTGTTAAGTGAAGGATATACAAGCAAAGAAATAGCCGAAAAGCTATACATCTCACTTGATACAGTAAAGACACACAGACGCAATATACTACGCAAAGCCGATGTAAATACCACCGCCGAACTCATGAAAGATTGTCTGCTAAAGGGCCTGATTTAAGAACGAATTGATTTAATCAAACGATAATATATATAAGTTGCATAAAACATTCTTAAAAATAAAAAGAGGCCTTCGAAAAAAGCCTCTTAACTGTATGTATTATTTAATTGCCAGCTGTTGATGATCTGACTCAATAACCTGTTTTAGTAATTTATTAAACTCGGCCACTTTTTCTTTCGAAACATAATCTTTTTTAAATACAAGTTCCCTGGTAATTACAATTTTGTTTTCTTTGCCAGAACTAGCTAATTTATAAGTAAAATACTCGTTGTCGATAGACAAAGACTTCAGTGGCTCTACAAGTTTTTTGTCTGCCGGCAAAGTAAGGTTTAGTTGTTCCTTATTTAAATCATTCCAAAAAATTTGGGTAAGGTCTATTCCAAAGTTTCTTGGTTCTACCATACTAAAGGACGATGGGTCTAAAGCTGTAGACCATGGCAAAGAAAATATATGCATTCCCGCTACCGGTTTGCAAACTTTTAAAAGCTTATATGAAGATGATGCCTTCAGAGTATCCGAGGCCGCATATTTAGGATCTAAATTAATAAAATCAAGAGCAATTGCTTCGTTATCCGGATATTTATAAGAAATCTGCTCCTTCATTTTTTTCAATTGGTCCTTATTTGACAGATCTTTAAAACTATCTCTGTACATACTTGCCGATGCTCCCGTACAGAAATTTGTTTCCTTTATCCCCATGTCGTTTCCTTCAATAACAATATTAGTTACGTAATTTATCTGGTTAACAACACGACTGGAAGGCAGTAACTTAGAAAGATTGTTCGTATTTCTATTAATCTCTAAAATTGGTGAAGACAACGTCTGGTTATAAAAAGAAGCAAAAGGCAATGAACTTGAGGTAAGTTCCAGAAAATGTACTTTATTTCCTACATTCACCTTGGCTATACAATGATTAAAATCTATACTAGGCAACAACAATGTATTTTGCCCACTTTCTCTGGTCTTTACAAGCACTAATTCCGCTTCAACACCTATTTCTTTGCACATGGCCAAAAACAATGTAGAAACATCTTTACAGTCGCCTATTCTGGTATTGAGTACCGTGGAAGGATTTTGAGGAACTATCCCACTTTGTCTGAAAGAAACTGAACTGTATGCGATATTTTGAGTGATGTAATGATATATTTTACGCACTTTTTCCAATTCAGTAAGTTTTTGTTTATCCCGAAATAGTTCATTTACACATGTCTTTACTTCATAGCTGCTTCGGGCTTTTGCCGTTGCGATGTTGTTGTACCAGGTTGCCACAAACTTCCAATCCGGTATGGTAGATAAATATAAAATATTCGCTACATCGTTCATTGGCGGCATTTTATCCTCGTAACGTAAAGCGGCCTGATTTTCGGCCTCCCAAACATATAAATCAAACTCTCCTGCGTCCTGCTTCTTTGGTTCAACGTTTTTCTCCGAAAATTTATAATCGAACTTCTTGGTTTTGTCAATTAGCAATGAATATTTAGACTTCACGTACGGGTTTCCGTGTGAAAAATAAAAAGAGCTCCAGAAATGCGGTGCTAACGATCCCGAGTTATAGTTTCTAAGCCTGTAACGAATATTAATAACGTCTCCAACTTCTAAATTGGTAAACACCAAATTGTTATAATTTTGCTCGGCAGGCGTCTTTGTTCCGTTTGGCTTAATGGTTTCGGCCACTTCTACAGATAGAGATTGATCATTATTGTACGGAATTCCAAACTCTTTAAGGTCTTCCAAACCTTTTTGCGTCAACACCTTGGTAATGTAAAAATGTTTCTCTTCCGAGCCGCCATTTTCATATACTACAGTCTGTACTTCCTCATCCAGTATCACACTATGATCATCCGGATAATCTTTTAACGAAGGTGCATTTTTTATAAGTTCATTTACATCTGGTTGCCGAAAGTATTCAAACACATCTTTACTTTTCTTCAGTCTGCGCAATTGCTGAATAGCATCATAATTATTAGGTTCTAGTGCCAGGCATTTTTTATAGGCTTCCTCTGCCTTGTCAGTTTGCTTTATGGCCTCGAAAACCAGACCTAAACTCATATAATATGAACTTTGGTTTGGGGCAATTTCTATAGCTTTTAACAGATATTCTTCTGCCTTGTCATATTTTTGAAGCGTAAAGTAATTATCTGCTAAATCTTTATATATACCTACACCAGAAGGTTCTTGCTTAATTTCCTGAAGGTAAACGTCTACTCCGGATTTTACGTCTCCTTTATTAAAATAAGCTCCGGCCAGAAATTTGGCATAATCATAATCTCTGTTTTCACTCCAATATTTTTTAAGGATATTTAAATATTGAGTATTTCTCTTCACATCCTTTTCCAGAAGGTATTTAACATAAGCAAAATTTCTGTTATCGGGCCAGTTTTTATAAGCCTTCTCCACCAATTCTATCACTCGTGACTGGTTATTCTGCTTACCGGCAAGCGCAATTTTTTTTGCCATTGTTTTTTCCGACTCACCCAGCCTTTCCTCTAAACGGGCAACTACAGCTTCAGCCTTTACATAATCTTCCTGATTGATGTAATCATCGTATAGCAGTTCCAGAGCATAGGTACTTTCGGGATCAGCACTTTTAATATTTTCCTGCAAAGTTTCCACTCCTGTTCTGTTATTTTCTTTGGAATGGAGCGTAATCATTAAAGTATTGATATAAGTACTTTGCGGAAATTTACTTTTTAAACCTTCTAAAATATTACGGGCATCAAAGATGATATCGTCACTCAAATACAATTTGGCCAACAGCAATTGGTTAAGGTAATTTGTACTGTCTTGCTCCAATAACTGACGGAAATAAGTATACACTTTAGGTGTTATCCTTTCGGGAACAAACCCCGCTTCTTTTTCATAATCTCTATATTCGTTAACGCTGCTAAGCCCCGGCACAGGATAACCTTTTTCATCTGTAATCCTTAACATGAAGTTTGAACGGCCAGCATAACTCTCTCCTATTTGCACCAATATCCTGTTATAGCCTTTATGCAATTTAAGTGTAGAAATATAGGTATCTAAATCATTGTTCCTTTCTTCTGCTTCCGCAATTAGGAGCTGGTCATTCACCCAAACTTTAACAGAACCAGATACGCCAACACGTAGTTGGGCCTCGAGGGCTGTTGGAGAATTCAAAAAAGTTTGAGCAAAAACAATCGAATTATATGGTGTATCGTAATAGGTAAAGTCGAACCATTTATCCCGTCTTTGATACGGCACCTTACGCCATCCAAATTCAATATTTTTCTTTCCCGTAAATACGGCGTCGGCTTTAGGCTTGTCTAACACATCATAATACTTATCGTAGCCGCTTGTAGATATATTCTCGAATGTTCCGGTGATTTGCCAGTTGTCTATCGTCCCCAGTTGAAGATATGCCTTATCCGCTTCTACAGACTTTCTTAATGTATGGAAATGTGTCCCCATAGCAGAATTTGCCATTGCATTAAGTGACCCTCCAAAACCTGCCGTTTTGCTAATCTGGCTAATGAAAGCTAAACTTGATGGAGATTGCTTTCCAAAACTTGCATTTACCGACGGACTTCGCCACAGAGCAAGAATATATGGCTCCGGATTTTTAGATTGAAGATAAAATTTTCTGAAATATGCTGAAGCTTCCGGGTTCGACTGTTCTAATTCTGCCAGCAAACTTAAAGACAATAAGGCCTCTTCCGATGTTTCTGGTTGAAGCTCTAACTCTTTGAAAATCTTTTTAGCGCTTTCCGTCTCATTTCGGAATAAACTTTCCCACCCATTTTTCAGGCTATTTTGAGCATTCGATGTAAACGAGCACAGAAGCGTTATGGATAATGATAAAAGTACAGCTTTCTTCATAGTTCAATAATAGATATTTTTCAAACACTATTGTCAATATATGATATTAAACAATAAAAAACCAGAATATTTTTAACAATTCCATTCAAAATCCATTTTCACTAACCAAAAACCGATGCTTTAACTTAATATTTTTTACTTCCAAAATTCATCTCCAAAGTATGAAGAAGGAGAAAAGTACAATACCTCTGCTATGAAACACTGTTCCTTAAATTTTGCACTTCCGTCTCCCTCTCCCTGAGGTAGATTACGGGTGAGGGGATGATACAGCTGTTTCCTTTGTCTTGTCTGCAATTACTATTGCTTCACAATAGGTAAGCACTGCTTTAATATGGCTTCCGCCTTCTCAATATTGCTTTTAGTAAACCCTGTGGTTCCATATTTTACAATTCCTTTGTCAATAATTAAATTGGTAGGATATCCAACAATATTAAGATCTCTTGCTATTTGAATACCCGAAGGAATTTGACTGTAAACAAAAGGAGTTGTTTTCATGAACTCGTTTATTGTTTCTGAATTATCCAAGCACACGGCAATAAACACCACATTATCTTGTTCTTTGTATTTCCAATACAGTTCATTTAAAAGAGGGATTTCAGCTTTACAGGGCGCACACTTTACAAACCAAAAGTTCAACACCACAACTTTATCTTTCAGAATATCATTCCAATAATCTTTGCCTTTTAAGTCAGTCATGTAAGGAAATTTTATTTTTTTACCCACAAAATTTCCGGAGTTAGTTCCATAGATTTGCTTACTCTCTTTTTCGCTTGCTCTTTCCCGCCCTATTATCAAATATTCATCACTCCCGGTCTTGCTTTTTACTAATTTGTATTCTCCTGTCTTTATTAATGAAGACCAGTTTTCATAGGTATAAACAAGCCCTGCAGAATCCTTTACCAATGACTTTTCTGACAATGGAATTCTAGTTGTTTGAGTAAATCCTTCAAGACTTAGAAATGTACACAGGGTGATTAAAAAGATCTGTAATTTTTTCATTTTACCTTATTAGAGTTATTGTTTGTGTTTCCGATCCTGTATAGGAAAGCTTTAGATAACTTTTTTTAATGTTTGGTGTATATCGAAAT
>NZ_JBEBVH010000019.1:0-26258 GCF_040392825.1 Pseudopedobacter sp. | reverse complement strand
CCCGAAGAAGGTCCATACAAGCTATTGATAAAACTGGGAAATCTAACGCTAATTCTTCAGTTCTTTACATATACATTAGAGACAACAAGTTAATGCAGAAACCATTCCTGGTCTCGTCCTGCTGAGTGTATTAATGCATCCCATCATAAAGTCATACGCTTTATATAGGGTTATTCCCTCTGGTCAGAATTACGCAATGATGCTAATTTTCTAGTTAAACAGAATATTAATTGAGCAGAGAAAATAAAAAAGCCAAAATCAAAATAGATTTTGGCTTTCATATATCTTTCTATTATCCTTACTTTATCAATTTATTGTTATCATCTGGAAACACCAATAAAGGCATATAAGATTTAGCCTCTTCTTTTTCCATATGCGCATAGGACATAATAATTAATATATCTCCTACTTGCGCCAAACGGGCACAGGAACCATTTAAACACACTGTTCCGGAACCTCGCTCTCCTTTAATCACATAAGTTTCGAAGCGAGCTCCATTATTATTGTTTACCACCTGAACTTTTTCATTTGGTATTATATCGGCAGCTTCTATTAAATCTTCATCAATAGTAATACTACCTACATAATTCAATTCAGCTTGTGTTACACGAACTCTATGAATTTTTGACTTCAACACTTCTATTACCATGACACAAATTTAAGGAATACAATTAAAAATAAAGTTATGGGATTATCATATTATCTATCAGCCTAACTTTGCCTACAAAGCAGGCAACTAAAGCAATTGCTCCATTCGGTGATTTCTCTTGCAACAGATCTAAGCTTTCTTTATCGCAAATCTTAACATACTCCAGGTTCAATAATGGATTCTTTTCAAAAAAACGGGCTGCATTCTGCTGAAGCTCTTGTAAAGAAAGTTCGGTATAATGCTGTTTTATATATTCCAAAGCTTTATATAAGACAACTGAAATATCTCTTTCTTCTTTATTCAATCTTACATTTCTGGAGCTCATAGCTAAACCGTCTGGTTCCCTTACAATATCACAAAGCTGCAATTTTATATGTAATGCCAGATCTTTGACCATTTTACTGATTACCAAAAATTGCTGATAGTCTTTCTGTCCGAAAAAGGCGATATCCGGATTTACTGCCTTAAAGAGTTTATAAACGATCTGGGTGACGCCTTTATAATGACCGGGACGGAGTTCCCCTTCCAGTTTGGTGTCTAAATCTCCGACTTCATAATCCCAAACTTCGTGATCTTTGTACATTTCTTCAACTTCCGGATTAAACAATATATCGCATCCGGCTGATTCCAGTTTTCTGATATCTTCCTCAATAGGTTTTGGATAGTTTACTAAATCTTCTTGATTATCGAACTGGGTTGGATTAACGAATATGCTGGCTACAGTAATATTAGCCCTCTTTTTAGATTCGCCAATCAAAGATAAATGGCCCTGGTGTAAAGCTCCCATAGTTGGCACCAGGCCTATACTTAAACCTTTACTCTTAAGCTGGTTAATTTCCCGGACTAACTCGACTTTAGTATTAAGTATTTTCAATTTTTTTTTAGGGGGCTAAGTTGTAAATTTTGTAACACATTACAAAGGCATTTGTGTAAATGATTGATTATATTTAATATAATGCTTATCTTTGCACTAGAAATTTATTTTTTTTCGACAAAAACTTAGAAGATTAGGAGATGGGAAAAACAAAGCTTTTGTTCATTACTCATGAAATGTCGCCGTTTCTAGAACTAACAAAAATCTCAGAAATTACCAGACAGTTACCACAAGCCATGCAAGACAAAGGATTAGAAATAAGGATTCTTATGCCTCGTTTTGGTAACATCAATGAAAGAAGGAACAGATTGCATGAAGTAATAAGATTATCAGGGATGAATATTGTGATTGCGGAAAATGATAATCCATTAATTATTAAAGTAGCTTCTATCCCTGCTGCAAGAATGCAGGTATATTTTTTAGATAACGAAGATTATTTCCAGCGTAAGCATGTTTTCAATGATGCGAAAGGCAAATTCTACGAAGACAATGATGAAAGAACAATATTCTTCTGTAAAGGAGCTTTAGAAACTGTAAAAAAATTAGGCTGGTCTCCGGATGTAGTACATTGTCATGGTTGGATGACCTCTTTGGTTCCAGCTTATTTAAGAACGATTTATAAAGACGACCCAACTTTCAAAGACGCTAAAATTATATACTCTGTATATGAAGATTCATTTAGCGAGTCTTTAGGGAAAGACTTTGCAGCAAAAGCGGTAATGAAAGGAATGCAACATGATGATGTAACCTCTTATACAGACGCAACTGTAACAGCAATTAATAAAGCTGCAATAGAATATTCTGATGCGGTAGTTTATGGTGCAGAAAATCTAAATGAAGACGTGTTAAATTTTGTTAAAAAATCGGAAAAACCAATTTTAGATTACAATTCTTCTTTGGATTACGAAAATTATTACAATTTTTATCAAGAAATTGCGTCAGATGATTTAGTCTCTGCGACCGTTTAAAAATTTTAGATCGTTCTGTTAATGAAATTGAAAAATATAGACTTATTGACCCTGTTAATAAGTCTTTTTGCTTTAAGCAGCTGTAATAATCCAGATGGTATAGGTTTAGATATTGAACCAGATATCTTATTGAATTCCAGTATTGTTGACTCCAGTACAGTATTCACCAAACTCATTAAAGAAGACAGCGTTGCGAGTAACTATACCGAAAGGAGTGTTCTGGCTTATATGAAAGATGATGAATTTGGTGAAACAACTTCAAATATTGTCTTTGCTTTAACATTGCCGTCAAGCAACGTTTCATTCGGTACGAATCCAATTCTGGATTCGGCGGTTCTGGTAATGTCTTATTCCAGCAGTTCTCCCTTATATGGAGATAGCCTGAAATACAAAGTAAATGTTAATCAGCTTAACGAAACTTTGTATAGCGCAACAAAGCAAAAGGTATTCTATACGAATAAAGAATGGAATGTAAATGCTGCAATTGTGGGTTCGAAGGAGTTTTTCCCTGCATATAATGACAGCCTGAATATTAATTTATATGGTCATCAGGATTCCATCGTAAAAATAGCTCCTCAACTCAGAATACCCTTAAATAATCAATTCGTTGTAGACAATATACTGAGCCTGGACTCCGCAACGTTATCCACTAGTCAGCTTTTTGCAAACCACTTTAAAGGCTTACGTTTATCTATAGATAAAATTTCTGCACCAGCAAATGGCGGAGCCATTTCTCTGGATACTTATACAGAAGGAGCTTCACGTTTAGAGATTTATTACAGGTATACCAATTCTGAAGACAAACAAGATACCACCAGTATTTCATTTCCTATAGCAGGTAGCTCAGGTACTGCTGCTACAGAGGTAAAATGGGAAAATACCGGAACTCCTGCCCGAACAACATTAGATAATCCAGCTAAAAATCACGAGAAGTTATATTTAAAAGGTTTAGCAGGAACCAAGATTAAAGTAGAGTTCCCTTACCTGGACAGTCTTAAGAGACTGGGAAAAAATCTTGCAATTAACCGGGCTGAGTTAATCTTTACAGCAGAGGAACCGCAGCAAACTTCATTAACACCTCTGTCTGCGCTTAGGATTTATAGTTGGGATTTAGCACATCAACCTGCATTGATTCCGGATGAAAATCCATCAGATGCCAGATATTTAGGCGCAGGATATGTAGGCGGCGTATACAATTCTACTAAGAAAATTTACGTCATTAATGTCACTGGTTACATTCAGGATTTATTCAGAAAGAAACATCCAAACTATGGAACCTATATCACCACGTATGATTTTTATGGCAGAACCGGCAGATTAAATGCTCCGGGAAGATCTGTACTTTTAGGTGGTGCCAGCAGTTCTCCTGATAAAGTAAAACTTAAGATTTATTATTCCGACTTAAAATAATCAACACATTTAAATACAATATTTTGTAGTTTAGTCCCACCAAACTACAAAATATTAATCTATGTGTGGAATAGTCGGATATATAGGGAGCCGAGAGGCCTTTCCTATAGTAATTAAAGGACTACACAGACTAGAATATCGTGGATATGACAGTGCTGGGGTAGCCCTCATGAACAACCAAAACTCGCTAAACATCTACAAAAAGGCGGGAAAAGTAAAAGACCTTGAAGATTTTGTTGCAGGGAAAGACGTTACGGGAAGCATCGGTATGGGACATACCAGATGGGCTACCCACGGAGAACCCAGCGACAGAAATTCGCATCCTCATCAATCCGGAAACGAAAGATTAGCAATAATTCATAATGGAATTATTGAAAACTATGGCCCTCTTAAAGAAGAGTTAATTTCAAGAGGACATGTCTTTAAGAGTGATACAGACACAGAAGTATTGATTCATTTAATTGAAGACATTCAAACTCAGGAAAATCTTTCGCTTCAGGAATCTGTAAGAGTTGCCTTACATCAGGTTATCGGTGCTTTTGCTATCGTAATTATGGATAAAGATAATCCTGCAGAGCTTATAGCAGCCAGAAAAGGGAGTCCAATGGTAATTGGTGTAGGAAAAAATGAATATTTTATAGCTTCCGACGCCACTCCAATTGTAGAGTACACTAAAAACGTAATCTATTTAAATGATAACGAAATTGCGTACTTAAAAAGAGATGAACTGCTTATAAAAAGTATCGACAATATCGTTCAAACCCCTTATATACAGGAATTGGAACTAAAGCTGGAAATGCTTGAAAAAGGCGGTTACGATCACTTCATGCTAAAAGAGATTTACGAACAACCGCGTTCTATTTACGACAGCATGAGAGGCCGTATTTATCCTCTTGAAGGAAAAGTACAATTAGGCGGTTTAGTTGAATATTCAGAAAAACTCAGGAATGCCAACAGGATTATCATTGTCGCCTGCGGCACGTCATGGCATGCAGGTTTAGTGGGGGAATATTTGATAGAAGAATTTGCCCGGCTTCCGGTAGAAGTTGAGTATGCTTCTGAGTTCAGGTATAGAAATCCTGTTATTTACGAAAACGACATCGTTATTGCCATATCTCAATCTGGTGAAACTGCCGATACTATGGCAGCTATTGAACTGGCAAAAGAAAAAGGCGCTACGTTACTAGGAATTTGTAACGTGGTAGGTTCGTCCATACCAAGATTGACACATGGCGGTGCGTATACTCACGCGGGGCCGGAAATAGGCGTAGCCTCTACCAAAGCATTTACGGCCCAGGTCACTGTACTTACTCTAATAGCCTTGTACATTGCCCAGATTAAAGGTTCCATTTCTCAAAGTAAGCTTATTTCTTTATTAACTGAATTGGAAACTATTCCGTCATTAGTAGAAGAGGCTTTAAAAACTAATGAGCAGATTATTGAAATAGCTAAAGGATTAAAAGATTCCAGAAATTGTATTTTCTTAGGTAGAGGAACCGGATTCCCTGTAGCTTTAGAAGGCGCTCTAAAGCTAAAAGAGATATCTTATATTCACGCCGAGGGTTATCCTGCCGCAGAAATGAAACATGGGCCAATTGCTCTTATTGATGAAGAAATGCCTGTAATCGTAATTGCTACGAAAAATTCATCTTATGAAAAGGTAATTTCCAACATTCAGGAAGTAAAGGCAAGAAAAGGTAGAGTAGTAGCTATCGTGACCGAAGGTGACACCGAAGTAACTGCAATGGCAGATTATACGATAGAAATTCCGCATGCAGATGAAGCCTTCTTACCATTATTAGCGACAATTCCGCTACAATTGATTTCCTATCACATTGCTGTTATGCGAGGATGTAATGTCGATCAGCCTCGAAATCTGGCAAAATCTGTTACAGTAGAATAAATCTATTGTATTGTCAATATTTGATAATAAAGGAGCATATAGCCTATGCTCCTTTATTTTTACAATAGTTTTTATCTATATTTATCGGCATGACTATAGTCCAACTTGAATATATCGTAGCGGTAGACACTTATAAAAGTTTTGTTAAAGCTGCTGAAAAATGCTTTGTCACACAGCCTACGCTGAGTATGCAGGTACAAAAACTGGAAGAAATACTGGATATTAAGATATTTGATAGAACAAAACAACCTATCATACCCACAGAAATTGGAGCAGAAGTAATTACGCAAGCCAGAAAGGTATTACAGGAATCCTATAAAATTAATGAAATCATCAATGAGCGTAAAGATGAGATAAGCGGAGAACTTCGAATTGGTGTAATTCCTACTATTGCTCCATTCTTATTACCTAAAGTTCTGGGCAAGTTTATGGAGAAATATCCAAAAGTAAAGCTCTATGTCTCGGAACTGACTACGGAGAATATAATTAGTAAATTAAAAAATGGCCTGTTAGATTGCGGTATATTAGCAACACCTTTGGATGAACCAGCTATTGTGGAGCGGCCTGTATACTATGAGAACTTTGTAGCATATATCTCGGAAGAGAGTTCTTTATTCCCGAGAAGGACACTGGAACTGACAGATTTAAATATTGACGAGCTATGGCTGCTAAATGAAGGGCATTGCTTAAGAAATCAGGTACTAAATATTTGTCAGCGTAAAAAATCGGAAGGGCAAAATTTAGAATACAATACCGGAAGTATTGAGACTCTAATCAGAATGGTAGATCTTAACCAGGGAATGACTATTCTACCTGAGTTAAGCCTACAGGATTTCTCTGTAGAGCAATTAGACAAAGTACGGTATTTTAAAACACCGCAACCAAGTCGGGAAATCAGTATCGTTACCCATGCAAGTTTCATCAAGAAAAGAACAATCGACGCATTAGAAAATGAAATTTTAGAAAGTGTTCCAAATAGTATGCGTTCAAAAAACAAAAAATCTATAGTTGCTATTTAACAACTGTAAAACAAGATATTAGCTATTAAAAAAATAACGAAATCGTTTACGTAAAAACACAAATACGGCTTTTGTTTTAGCTAAGCTATTTAATAACTTTAGGGTTTTAACTATTTAACTAAAAAACAATATCATAAAAATGAAGCGACCACTTATCTCCATTCTGAACTCAAGTACTTTCGGAAAACACTTTTCGGATCATATTGCCACTCTGGAATCATTCGCTGATCTAAAACATATCACCGTTCCTGCAGACATTAATGCTGATGACTTAGCGAAAGAACTTAAAGATTCTGATGGAATTATAGCGAGTGTTACTCCTAAAATTCCCAGGGGAACATTAGAACAATGTAAAAATCTGGTTTTATTAGTTCGTCATGGCATCGGGTGCGATAACGTTGACCTGGAAGCTGCTACAGAGCTCGGCATAATGGTATCCAGAGTAGAGGGTATTGTAGAGAAAGAAGCTGTCGCTGAGTATGCTGTATCGTTACTACTGGCAGGAGCAAGAAAAGTAGTACAGGGGGCACAAGCTGTAAAAAATAGTGCCTGGTCTACACGTTCTGGAATGATAGGGATAGAATTGAAGGGAAAAACTATCGGCATTATAGGCTTGGGTAATATTGGTTCTCGCAGTGCAGAAATCTTATCTAAAGGTTTTGGGGCAAATGTGGTTGCATCTGATCCTTATATTGCCAAAGAAAGATTTGCTGAATTTGGTGCTAAAGAAGTTCCTTTAGATGAATTGATAAGAGAATCAAGTGCGATATTATTTCATTGCCCGCTTACAGACGAAACCAAAAGAATGTTGGGACAGGCTCAATTTGACAGCATGAAAAAAGGTACTGTATTGGTGAATACCTGCCGTGGTGAACTGGTAAACGAAGATGCTTTATGTAATGCTTTGGAAAACGGTTCCTTAGGCGCTTATGCGACTGACGTAGTGGAAGGGGAACCTATTGACGGTAATCATAGACTAACAAAATTAGATAATGCAATCATTACCCCGCACTTAGGTGGATACAGCTGGGAATCTCTTCATGGAATGGGCCAAACCTGTGTTGATGATTCTGTATCTGTTTTTCAAAAAAATGGAGTTCCGGGAAGAATGGCTAATCCCGAGGTTTTACAGAAAGAACACAGAAGAGTATGGCAATAGCATTAACCATCGATTTGGGCACTACCAACCTCAAAGTTGGTTTAGTAAACGAAGATGGTGAAATTCTTAATTTACGCTCCGTAGCTGTACCTGTTGTTACAAGTACAGCCGGCGGAGCCGAACATAATCCGGAAGAGCTTAAAAAGCTTATTCTTTCTCTTAGCAAAGAGCTACTTGCTGGCGGCATTGCCGACGAGGTTAAATATATTGTAAGTTCTACTTATCAGTTTGGCCTCATGTTGCTTGATGAACAGAAGAAACCGGTTACCGGTCTTACATTGCTCACAGATATTCGCTCTCAGAGAACATTCAATGCATTCCTCGACACGTATTCTGACGTAGACTTATATGCCCTGACAGGCTGTCCACTGATGAGCCCCTACCTGTTGGCCCGTCTGTTCTATTTCTCAACTAAAGAAAAGGAAGTCCTTCAAAAAGCTAAATATTTTACAGATAGCAAGGCATTTTTGTTTGAATGGCTAACAGGTGAGTTTGCCACTGACCTGAGTACGGCTGCTGCTACCCAAATATATAATATACACCAGGAAACATGGGATAACTTTCTCCTAAGCCGCATAGGTTTATCTGCAACTCAATTTCCCGAAATAAAAGATGGTACCAACTATTTAAGCTCTTTAAAAGAAAACCTGCGACAGGAATTGGGCCTGAAACAAGGAGTAAAAGTTTTATTAGGTGTATATGATGGTGCTGCGTTAGCTGTTGGTTTAGGCGCATTAAAGCCGGGAGTTGGAATAATAAACGTTGGTACATCTGCTATGCTAAGAGTACCCGGAACTATTCCTGCATTTGATAAAAGCGACAATAAACGCATTCAACCATACGCATTAAACGAACACACGTTCTTAAATGGGGGCGCGCTTAACAACGCTGCATTACCTATAAATTGGCTGCGCAACAGCCTGTTTGATGTAGATATACAAGATACCAATATGCTGCATATCGGCACTGACGCTCCGCTACTTTGTTTCCCCTATTTAACCAGCGAAAGAGATTCTAAAACAGGCCCTTACGCTTCTGGTGTTTTCTTTGGTTTACGCCAGTATCATAGCAAAACAGATATGGCCCGGTCTGTGCTGGAAGGTGTAGCTTATTCTATGCGTTATCTTTACGATGCATTAAAGGAAAACAACTTACAAATTAGCGAATTACGCATGGGAGGCGGGGGCACACAGATAAAACCCTGGCCGCAGATTTTTGCTAACGTTTTAGGATTACCCATAAATATCCCTTCTGGAGAACAGGTCGCCTTGGTTGGAAGTGCCATGCTTGCCTTTGTAGCAGATGGACGGTATCAGGATATTACAATCCTCGACGAGCAAATGAATAAAAGCAATATCAGTATATATCCTGACGAAAAAGTGGTTCCGATTCACGATCAACGGTATCAATTCTTTAAAAAGGTTCGCGAAACATTGGCTCCTTTGTATAAAGAACATGCAACATTGACATTGTAATAGGATAAATAATTAAAAAAAGAAGGCTTCCGGAGTAAATTCCCGAAGCCTTCTTTTTATTCGATTAGTTTGTTTACTCCTTATTTAAAAGAATATAATCAGTCATAATCTTTACAGATTCTGATTGGATAAAATCAAATTTATCCTCTTTAGGTTTCGCTTCTACTTTAGCTCCATCTTCCTCTTTAGTTTTAGAGTCATTTTTCACTATAGGCTCTAAACCCCTGTAAACCCTTCTTTCGTTCTCTTTAGCCAGATTCTTGGCCTCCTGTTCATCACGTTGCTTTTTTAGGTCTGCTTCATTCAAAGGAAGTGGTTTTTCTTTATCCATGTCCTTAAACTCCTCTATATCCTGCAACAAAAACTGATATTCCTTATTAGTTTTCATTCTGGCATCGTGTGTTGCTTTTAATGCTTGAATTTTAGCAGAAAGATCTTCTACCTTTGCGTAATTGCTGCTTTTTATTTCATCCCAAGGCAATGCAGATGGTTCGGAACTCTCGCCATATTTATCTGCCGGAAAAATAGTTGGAAACTCAATATCGGGGGTAACACCTTTATGTTGAGTGGAGCTTCCGCTGATACGGTAGAATTTACCTGTTGTCAGGTTTATCTGACCTCCTTTATCTCCTAACGTTGGATTTATTCTCGACATTGGCAATGCAGACTGCACCGTTCCTTTACCATAAGTTGTATTGCCAATAATAATTCCCCGCCCATAGTCCTGGATGGCTCCGGCAAAGATTTCAGACGCAGAAGCACTGAATCTGTCTACAATAACTCCTAACGGGCCATTCCAAGCTATTCCTTCGTCTTCATCTCTATTTACTTCTACTCGGTTTCTAAGATCCCTTACCTGAACCACAGGTCCAGATTTAATGAACAAACCTGTTAGCTCAATAGCTTCCAATAAGGAACCTCCTCCATTTGTTCTTAAATCAATGATTACACCATCAACATTTTCTTTTTTCAGACTATCCAGAATAATTCTCACATCCCTGGTTGTAGATTTATAATTTCTGTCTCCAGACTGCATCGCTTTCCAATCCGCATAAAAAGCAGGAATTTCTATAACTCCATATTTATACGTTTTTCCTCCTCTAACCTCTGTTTTGATCACTTTTTTTGCAGATTGATCTTCCAGAATAATCTTTTCACGAACCATAGATACAATCTTCGGCGTTGCAGACATATCCTGATCTTTAGACAATATCTTCAATCTTACAATTGTGCCTTTACTTCCTCTGATTAAGGCTATGGCATTATCAAGCCTCCAACCGATAACGTCAACAAACTCGCCATCTTTTCCCTGAGCTACTCCAATAATCTTATCATCAATTTTTAGCTGTTTACTCTTATCTGCAGGGCCCCCGGTAACAACACTTTTGATGGTTACAAACTCGTTTTCCATAGCCAGAGTAGCACCTATACCTTCCAGCGATCTCGCCATATCGATATTAAAATTAGCAGCATTGCTAGGATTATAGTAATTAGTATGCGGATCTACCGAATCGGTAAAAGCAGTCATAAATAGCTGGAATACGTCCTGTCCATTAATTTTATTAGCTTGCGAAATCAGGTTTTCGTAACGCTTTTTTAATGTAGTTTTTATTTCTGTCGGCTCCTTCTTCGCAAGTTTCAGATTCAGAAAATCGTATTTAACTTTCTTTGTCCAGTACGCATCGCTCTCTTTAAGATCTTTAAAATAAGCTTTCTTTTCGCGACTAAAAACATATTCGTCCTTCTTCGAAAAATCAAAATCTCCTTTAGTCAAATAATTAACAGAGAAATTCTGTCTTTCATTATACCTTTTCTGGTACACATTGAAAATATAGAAAGGTGCTGATAAATCTCCCGCTTTTAAATCGTTATCCAGTTGGAATCTAAAAGCTTCGAATTCCTTAATGTCTTCATCCAAAAAATAAATTCTATTCGGATCCAGGTTTTTGATATATCTGTCAAATATCAGATTGGATATGGAATCATTTAAATTAACTTTCTTGTAAGTGTACGATGTTAAAAGTTCAGAAATATCTTTCGCAATCACACCTTGTTGCGGATCTGGCTTAAGATTATTAGATCCTGCAACTTCTTTGTCTATACGGGGCGTGGCGGTACATGAAATGGCCAATGCAATTAACAACCCCGAGAATACTTTCTTTAACATATATTTAAATTTTCCGAACCTTGTGTAGGAGGTATACATCTAAACGTAATTTATCTAAAAATAATGCCTAAAACTAAACAAAAATTAGCGAACAATAGATTTAAAGAATAACTGTTTAATAAGATTTTCGTTTTTTTATTGTAAAAAGATATAGGGAATTATCTTAAAATTTCTGATAATTAGAAACATTTAAAATGCTAAATATTTTAGTCTTTTTGTTAACTTTATCCGATTTGATAATTTTTGAGCTTTGATAACTAGAGAACCTTTAGCAGAAAGAATGCGTCCAAAAACTTTGGATGAATATACGGGTCAAAAACATCTTGTTGGGCAGGGAGCTGTTTTACGGAAAGCAATTGACAGCGGCAATATTCCAAGTATGATTTTTTGGGGGCCTCCGGGTGTTGGAAAAACAACGCTTTCTTTCATTATAGCAGAATCTCAGGATAGACCTTTTTTCTCTTTAAGCGCCATTAATTCGGGCGTTAAAGATGTTAGAGACGTTATTGAAAAAGCCAAAATGTACAAAAAAGCCGGACACCCTATTCCGGTCTTATTTATAGACGAGATCCATCGTTTTTCTAAATCTCAGCAAGATTCTTTACTGGGTGCAGTAGAACGCGGTTATGTTACTTTAATTGGTGCAACTACCGAAAACCCTTCATTTGAAGTAATATCAGCATTACTATCCAGGTGTCAGGTTTACATTTTGGAGAACCTGAGCGAAGATGATTTATTGGGATTGTTAAACAGGGCCATAGCCATAGACCCTATTCTCCAGGAAAAGAAGATTACATTGAAAGAGACCGAAGCTTTGCTGAGGTTATCTGGCGGAGATGGCAGAAAATTACTCAACATTTTTGAATTGCTTGTTAATGCCGCTCCGGGAGATGAAGTGGAGATTACCAATGAATTTGTATTGGCCAATGTTCAGCAACATATGGCATTATACGACAAAGCTGGTGAACAACACTATGACATTATTTCGGCTTTCATTAAATCTATTCGGGGAAGCGACCCTAATGCTGCTGTTTACTGGCTAGCCAGAATGATTGAAGGTGGAGAAGATCCTTCTTTCATCGCCAGAAGACTACTAATTTTAGCATCAGAAGATATTGGAAATGCGAATCCAAATGCACTATTATTGGCAAATAATTGTTTTCAGGCAGTTAATGTTATTGGTTTTCCTGAATCAAGGATTATTTTATCACAAACGGTGACTTACCTGGCAAGCTCGGCAAAAAGCAATGCCGCTTATGAAGCCATTAATCAGGCTCAGGCTTTGGTTAAACAAACAGGAGATTTGCCGGTTCCGCTCCATTTACGAAATGCTCCGACTAAATTGATGAAAGATATTGGTTATGGAGAGGAGTATAAATATGCTCATGCATATGAAGGAAATTTTGTAGATCAAGAGTTTTTCCCTCAAAAATTAAGTGGAACGACTTTATATAAACCTCAGAAGAATCCGGCTGAGTTAAAGATTTTGGAAAGATTGAAAAGTTTATGGCAGAGAAGGTATAAATACTGATTTTTCAACCGTCTTTTAACCATAAAGATGTAGAGACAAGCGCGAAGTTTGAAAAGAGACGTTTATAGTTTAACTGAATATTTCACAAAAAGA
Organism: Pseudopedobacter sp.; assembly: GCF_040392825.1. NCBI lineage: Bacteria > Pseudomonadati > Bacteroidota > Sphingobacteriia > Sphingobacteriales > Sphingobacteriaceae > Pseudopedobacter > Pseudopedobacter sp. Next base: position 13,010 of record NZ_JBEBVH010000019.1, on the reverse strand, counting down.
AAGGACACAAAGTTCTTGTGCTTTGTGTCCTTTATGATTTCTTAGCGCCCTTTACGGTTAAAAATTCAATTATTGAAATAAAGGCAACGCTTTTTCTATCCTTTTTATAGTTTCTGCTCTTCCTAAAGCTAAAGCAATATCAAAAACCTGAGGGCCAAATTTTCCCCCCACCAGCATAATTCTGAAAGGCAGCATCACTTCGCCTATCTTTAACCCCTTGTCTGCTGCTAATTGCTTAAATTCTGCTTCCAAAGCCACAGCATCTGCAAATTCGCCAGCTTCGATCTGATGAATATATGCTTCAAAAAAAGCAGTTTTGTCTGAGTTCCATTTTGGTTTCACAGCGTCTACATCATAATTTTGTGGCGCCTCGAAGAAGAAAGCAGCTTGCTGATAGAAATCCGGTAATAAGATGCAGCGTTCTTTCACCATATCGATAACCTGGATCAAATGTTCTTCATTGGTTTGAATACCTTTAGCATCAAATACGTCTTTTACGTAAGGGTATAAACTTTTGGCCGAAGATTTTTTAATCCATTCTGCATTAAACCACTTTGCTTTTTCATAATCGAATTTCGCACCAGCTTTATTTACTCTTTCTAAAGAGAATTTTTCGCAAAGCTCATCTAATGAAAACAGTTCCTGATCCGTTCCGTCATTCCAACCCAACATAGCCAGCATATTCAAAAAAGCTTCCGGCAGGAAACCAACTTCTTTAAATCCTTCTGCCAATTCTTGTGTGGCCGGATCTGTCCAGTTCATAGCATATACAGGAAACCCTAAGCGTTTTCCGTCACGCTTACTTAATTTTCCATGCCCGTCTGGTTTTAAAATTAACGGTAAATGTGCCCATTCCGGCATGTCTTCTTCCCATCCCAAATATTTCCATAGAAGAATATGGATAGGAGCAGAAGGAAGCCACTCCTCTCCACGGAAAGCATGCGTTATTTTCATCAGATAATCATCAACAACAACAGCTAAGTGGTAAGTTGGCATACCATCGGCTTTTAAAAGCACTTTATCATCAACTTCATTGCTATCGAAACTAACATGGCCACGAATTAAATCTGTAAAATGAATATTCTGATCTTCAGGAACTTTTATGCGAACCACATGTGGTACATTTTGAGCCAATAATTTTTGAACTTCTTCTTCCGGAAGCGTCAGAGAGTTTCTTAACGACATTCGGGTAGATTTGTCGTATCTAAAATTTTCTATCGTATTTCTTGCATTTTCCAGTTCTTCTGGAGTATCAAAAGCGTAATAAGCATATCCATTTTTAATCAATTCTTCGGCATATTGCTTATAGATAGGTTTTCTCTCGCTTTGACGATAAGGAGCAAAATCTCCACCAATATGTGGCCCTTCATCGGGGTTTAAACCGCACCATTTTAAACAGTTAATGATATATTCCTCTGCTCCCGGAACGTAACGGGTTTGATCTGTATCTTCGATTCTTAATACAAAATCGCCGTTATTTCTTTTTGCAAATATATAGTTGAATAAAATGGTTCTAACACCGCCGATATGAAGCCCTCCTGTGGGACTTGGAGCAAACCTTACTCTTACTTTTTTGTCCATCGTGATTCCTGAAAGATTAAAAAAAGCCTTTTGGCTTTGGGATTGCAAAGTTACATTTATTAAAGTTTAATGTAAAGTACATTAAACATGAGATTTGAGACAAAAGATGTGTATGAAGAGATACACGATCTGTGACACCTGACCTCTTCAGGGATCAGAAATGAATCTCAGTTTTCAACTCCCAATCCGGGCTTCTCGCTTAAAACGTATCTCCCTTCCTGAAATTCTGGTTGTTTAAAAGGATTATTTAAGGTCATAAATGGTCCATCCAAATCGGCAAAGTCGCATAGCGGAGCCAAACTTGCACCAGCCAAAGTGGCTATACTGGTTTCACTCATACAGCCTATCAAAACACTCATATCGAGTTCCCTGGCTTTCTTTATCATTTTAAAAGCCTCATACATTCCCGCAGACTTCATCAGCTTCACATTTATTCCATGATAAATTCCATGCGCTTTTTCTACATCTGCCAAACGCTGTACCGCCTCATCTCCGATGATCGGAATTGGACTGTTTGCTGTGATATACGCATTACCATCTATATCTGCTTTGTCCATTGGCTGTTCTATCAATAAAACACCTTGTTCTTGTAACCAATAGGTCATTTCTACACCTTTTATCCGGTCTTCCCACCCCTGGTTGGCATCAACATACAAAGGCAAGTCTGTAACAGAACGAATAGTGTCTATCAATAGCTTATCAGAATCGCGGCCTAGCTTAATCTTAAGCAGTTTAAAGTTGTGAGATAATGCATCTTCTACCTTTTTAACAATTATTCCCGGGGTATCAATACCGATAGTATAAGTTGTTAATGGCATTTTCCGCGAATCGGCCTTAAATAATCTGAAACATGGGCGATTTTCTATTTTACCTGTTAAATCATGCAATGCCATATCTATCGCTGCTTTAATGGCCGGCTGCCCCGGAGCTATATCATCCAGATAGGCTATAATTTCGTCCATATCAAACGGAAAAGAAAATCTGGTAAAATCGACCTGATTAAGGAATGCGATTGCGGTATCGAAATTTTCTCCCATATAAGGAACCATAGAAGCTTCCCCTAAACCTCTAAATTCTTCATAGCGAATTTCTAACAGTAAAACAGGTGTACTGGTTCTTGAAAACTTCGCTATGTTGAAAGGAAATTTTAGTTCGAGATTTAGTAATTTGTAACTTATCTTCATGTAACTTCGTCCTAACAAATATATAATAAGATTTATATGATAAAGAAGGCCTTGTTTTATTTTATAGCCTTAGGTGTAGCGCTTCAATCTTGTAGCAGCGGAACAAAATTATTAGAAAAAGGAGACTACGACAATGCCGTTTTTACTGCTGTGAAGCGATTAAAAAGCAACGGTACACATGCAAAATCTGGACAGACACTTTCCGCAGCGTATGACCTTGCCGTTAAAAACCACTTAAGAAAAATAGAACAAGCCCGTTATTCTAATGCCGCCTTTAAATGGGATGAGATTGTTTACAACTATGAAGATTTAAATGCGTTGTCAGAAGCGATAGAAAGTTGCCCAAGCTGCCAGAACATCATACCAGATACTAAGTTTTACGACTCGGAGTTAAGTTATGCCCGCTCTCAGGCGGCAGAAGAACGGTACGCAGCAGCAGATAAACTATTAAAAGAAAAAAACAGAGAGTCGGCCAAAGTAGCTTACAGGTATTTTGAACTAGCCGATTATTTTATCCCAAATTATAAAGACGTAAAGTTAAAATTAAATGAGGCTTATTATGCTGCGGCGGTGAAAGTAATTGTGAATCCGGTAAGGGTAAACTCTAATCTTTATAAGCTGTCTAATGATTACTTTCAATCCAAACTGGATGAGTTTATGGCAAATTACGAGACGAAAAATTTCGTTATGTTTTTCAGGCCTGAGGATGCCCGGAGGCAAAAAATTCAGCCAGACCATATCATGATTTTAAGCTTTGATGATTTTGTTGTAGGACAGACCTACGTGAAAGAACGGGTTGAAGAAATTAAAAAAGAAAATGTACTTGTTGGCCACACAGATCAAAAAAGACCTGTTTATGCTACAGTAAAGGCCAGGCTTTCTATTTTCGATAAAACCATCAGCTCTGGAGGTCAGCTGGATATGACTATTTTGGACGCAAGAACAAACCGGGTTGTTAACCAGCAAAAAATGCCGGGAACTTTTGTTTGGACAGACTCATGGGCTTCTTATCGTGGTGATGAAAAAGCTTTATCTAAAGAACAACTAGCTTTATGCAGAAAAAAAGAAGTTGTGCCACCGCCACCGCAAGCTTTATTTTTAGAGTTTACGAAGCCAATTTATAATCAGGCTACATCGGCAATTACGAGATTTTATAATCAATATTAAGATGCAGAAAGCTAAACGTGAAAAGCTCAAAGTTCTTTTATAATTTATAATAGATAATAGTTTAGGATTACACAATTCCGGATCACTCATACGACGAGTTTTACCCGTTTTATCTATAAAATTAAGCTGCTTATTGGTTTTGTCAAGCGTCTGAGGGCAACATTGTCTAAATTGGTGTAATCAATGAAAATGCCTATTATTAAAAAATCAATAAAATCCCCCTCCACACTACAATTTTTTTAAATTTGGAATTCGTTGCTCTTTTGCGGCGCATAAAACAATATCAAATGAAAAAACTCTTTCTTTTAGACGGAATGGCTTTGATTTACAGAGCTCATTTTGCGTTAAGCAAAAACCCAAGATTTACATCTACAGGAATTAATACTTCTGCTGTAATGGGTTTTGCGAATACTTTATTAGAAGTTCTAAAAAAAGAGACCCCTACTCACATGGCAGTAGTATTTGATACCGAAGCACCAACGGAAAGACATACGGGTTTCGAAGCTTACAAAGCCAACAGGCAGGCTATGCCGGAAGACTTAGCTGTCGCTTTGCCTTATGTCAAGAAATTGATTGAAGGATTTAATATTCCGGTAATCACTTCTGATGGCTATGAAGCCGATGACGTGATTGGAACCTTAGCGAAACAAGCAGAAAAAGTAGGTTATACTGTTTATTGTATGACTCCGGATAAAGACTTCGCACAACTGGTTTCGGAGAATATTTTTATCTATAAACCAGCCAGAATGGGTAACGAGATGGAAATTTTAGGCGTTAAAGAGGTTTTAGAGAAATGGGAAATTGAACATGTGCATCAGGTAATAGACATTTTAGGGCTCTGGGGCGACGCAGTAGATAATATTCCGGGCATCCCGGGAATTGGGGAAAAAACAGCGAAAGCTTTAGTCAAACAATTCGGATCGGTAGAAGAAATTATCGCAAACAGCGACCAGCTTAAAGGCAAGCAAAGAGAAAATGTAGAGAATTTTGCCGAACAAGGTATCTTATCTAAGCGGTTGGCGACTATATTATTAGACGCACCAGTTGAATTTCATGAAGAAGATTTTCTAATTAAAGAACCTTCTAAAGATATGCTGGAGCCTCTTTTTGCAGAATTAGAGTTCAGAACACTTGGGAAACGGGTTTTCGGAGAATCTTTTAGCGTAGCAGAAGCAAGGCCAACCAACGGACAAATGGATCTTTTTGGAAATATTTCGGAAAGCAATCAGCCTGTTCAAAAACCGTCAGTTGTAAATGATATTATTCCCGGAAAGAATATCAGCAATACACCTCATAATTACATCTTAATAGATAATCTGGACGATTTAAAAAAGCTGGCCGAGACTTTACTTCAGCAGAAAGCAGTTTCTATGGATACAGAAACGACTGGTTTGGATGCCAATAATGCTGAATTAGTAGGTTTGTCTTTTGCTTACATTCCTGGAGAAGCATATTACATTGCAGTTCCAAAAGAAGAGCAAGGCATTTTGAAATTTTTAGAAGTACTTCGCCCATTTCTGGAAAGTGAAAGCATTAGAAAAATTGGCCAGAACCTTAAATACGATTTCATCATTCTAAAATGGTATGGAATTAACCTCAAAGGTGAATTCTTTGACACCATGCTGGCACATTATCTTTTAGATCCGGATACAAGGCATAACATGGATGTCTTATCCGAGAATTATTTAGGTTATACACCTATCTCTATTACAGAGTTAATTGGTAAAGGGAAAAACCAATTAAATATGCGTGACATTGAAATTACCAGGATAACCGACTATGCCGCAGAAGATGCCGATGTAACCTTACAGCTCCAACAAGTTTTTGAGCCGCTTTTAATTGATGCAAAAGCAGAGAAATTAGCCAGAGAAATTGAAAACCCATTAATTAACGTTCTGGGCGATATGGAAAAGGAGGGAGTTAAAATTGATGTGGAACAATTGGTTAAGTTTTCCCGAGAGCTGCAGCATGATATAGCAAAACTGGAGCAAACAGTTTATGAAAAGGCTGGACATCATTTTAATATAGCCTCTCCGAAACAGCTGGGAGAGGTGTTATTTGATAAGCTTCAATTAGATCCTAAAGCTAAAAAAACAAAAACAGGCCAGTATCAAACTGGTGAAGATGTTCTTTTGGCATTAGCCAGTAAATCAGACATTGTAAGAGATATTCTGGATTTCAGACAGCTGCAAAAACTGAAGTCTACCTATGTAGATGCACTTCCCTTAATGATTAACCCTAAAACAGGCCGTGTCCATACTTCATATAATCAGGCTGTTGCAGCGACAGGAAGACTAAGTTCCAACAATCCAAACTTACAGAATATTCCTATCCGTACCGAGAAAGGGCGAGAAGTAAGAAAGGCTTTTATTCCAAGAGACGAAAATCACATTTTGCTTTCTGCCGATTATTCTCAGATAGAATTAAGGATTATTGCTGAAATCAGTAAAGAAGAAAATATGTTGGATGCATTTTCTAAAGGTTTAGACATCCACACAGCCACTGCTGCCAAAGTTTATGGTGTGGCTTTGGAAGAAGTAACATCCGATCAAAGAAGAAATGCCAAAGCGGTTAATTTCGGCATCATTTATGGGCAATCTGCTTTCGGCTTGTCTCAGACATTGGGAATTCCAAGAAAAGAAGCTGCAGAAATTATTGAGAATTATTTTATCCAATATAGCGGTATAAAAAATTACATGTCTGATACCATGAACTTCGCCCGTGAAAACGGATATGTAGAAACGATTATGGGAAGAAGAAGATATCTGAGAGATATTAACTCTGCAAACGCAACAGTTAGGGGCTTTGCCGAACGAAATGCTATTAATGCACCAATACAAGGTTCTGCGGCAGATATGATTAAAATTGCAATGCTGAATATCCACAAAGATCTTACTGATAAAAAACTGCAGTCTAAAATGACTATGCAGGTACATGACGAATTGGTTTTTGATGTTTTAATTTCTGAAAAAGACGCTGTAAAGGAAATTATTATGGATAGAATGAAAAATGCTATTAAAACCTCAGTTCCTATTGTGGTTGAAATTGGCGAAGGTTTGAACTGGTTAGAAGCCCATTAATTTAATTTTATGCTTTCTATATTAAATACAGCTCCTGTTGCTGCGGTTATTTTCGCAATTACCATCGCATTAAGTATATACACGTTTAACAAGCCAAATATTTTCGGCAAATTAATGTTGCATCCATATAGCGTGTCACGTGGTAAAAATATCTATCAGGTATTGACAAACGGTTTTATTCATAAAGATTGGAGCCATTTGCTATTCAATATGCTTTCTTTCTATTTCTTTGCCTTTAATTTAGAACGGATTATTGGGCATTGGCAGTTTGCATTGCTTTATCTGGGTAGCTTAATACTTTGTGATTTGCCTTCTATTCAAAAGCATAAAAATCATTATGGATATCATAGTCTGGGTGCATCCGGAGCTGTCTGCGCCGTAGTATTTAGCTCTATATTGTTTTTCCCTTTTAGTTCGCTGATTATTTTCCCAATTCCATTACCCATTCCAGCCATCTTATACGGAATTATATTTTTAGCCTATACAAGTTATGCCGGAAAAAGATCCAGTGATGGTATTAATCACGACGCTCATTTTTTTGGTGCCATTGCGGGAATAATCATCACTATTTTATTGTATCCACAGGTTATCTCGCATTTCCTGGGAGAAATTGGAAGTATTTTTTAGCGAACCATCGAATATTTAACAAAGGTTAAAAACAAGCAGACACTTTAAAATACACATTTGTGTGTGTTTTTGCGGACTCTTTGTCTTAGCGCTCTAGATTAATACTCGTTGCATTTACAAAATCTCCATTATCATCAAACAAGTAACTTATCGGTTTCTCCGGATTTTTGATAATCTCCAGCAACAGAAAGCCCCATTTTTTCCAGAAATTTTCCAGCACCTGTCCATATGTTTTGTTCTGCCAATCGTCAAATAGTGGTTTAGAATTCATTCCACGTAAAGGAGAAGCATCCAAATATACCCCATCAGGAGTTGGCATAATGTGATATTCTGGCAGACGGTTAAAAAGATAAGCCGAATAATAAATCTTTCCACAGAGCTCTTCAAATTGAATAGGATGCAATTTTTTTCCTTGTATTTTATTCCAGACTTCTTCATGATAGACTTTATTCACACCGTTATCTTGAAGACAAAGAATAATCCCAAAATCGTTCATTCTCAAAGAAAAAGTTAGGGTATTGATTTCGTCACGATAAGAAAATTCATTCTCTAAATTATCTACCGGACAAATAAAAATACTCCAGGGTTTAAATCCGTCAAAATGAATTGGCTTAATCACAGACTGCAACATGGCATGCAACATACCAAACTTATGAACTAACCCCTGCGACATATGAAATCCTTCGCCGTTTCTGCTTTGCGAAACAATCGCAGATTGTATCTCTCTGAATATAATCCCATAAACCGTTTTTGCTGTCCATTGAAAAAGTTTCAATTCATCTAATTGACAGACTTTTTCATATCCTCCAAGAAAAGCATTCTCTATAGCCTTTTCTAAATCCTCAAAAGTCTCTTTAACTACTGCAGAACAAGGAACATCAATATCAGCATAGCTCAGCATACTTTCATCCAGCATTTTAAACGGACGTTCATTCAGTTGGTATCTTTTTATTAACCAATCACCAAAAACGTTCATTTTCTCAGATGTCGACCCTAACTTCTCGCCACTTAAAAAACAATGACTGTTGTCGAAAGACATATTGGCAAAAGGCTGATATAGATTTGGTTCCATGGCCCAAAAGTACACAAGCATTTTTACAATCTGCGAAAAGTAAAAATCATGTTTTTGTAATACCTGACTCTGTTATAATATGTATTTTTGTTGAAATTGAATAAAGCATTGGATTACAGCGAGCAGAAATCTATCTACACCTTACAATTTTCTTTACTGTGTTTAAGTTCTTTCCTCTTTTCGGCAAGCTTTAACATGTTGATTCCCGAGTTACCATCATATTTGAGCAGTTTAGGCGGAGCAGAACATAAAGGTTTAATCATTGCCCTTTTTACACTTACCGCGGGCATCTCGAGACCATTCAGCGGAAAGCTTACCGATAAAATCGGGCGTGTTCCTGTTATGGCAGTGGGCTCTTTAGTCTGTTTTGTCTGCGGATTTCTTTATCCAGTTTTAGCCAGCGTTTCAGGATTTTTATTTTTGAGATTGATTCATGGCTTTTCTACAGGTTTTAAACCTACCGCCACCGCAGCTTATATTGCAGACATTATTCCTAAAAACAGATGGGGCGAAGCGATGGGATTTCATGGCTTATGCTTTTCTATCGGGATGGCCATTGGACCAGCTATCGGAAGCAGTATTACACTATATTTTTCAATAAACACCTTGTTTTATATCTCTTCTTTATTTGCCTTTCTTTCCATCGCTATTATTTTTAACATGAAAGAGACTTTAAAGGTAAAACAAAAGTTTAGTCCTGCCGTTTTGAAGATTGGAAAAAACGAAATCATTAATAAGCAAGCGCTGCCTGTATTTTGGGTAACACTTTTCAGCTATGTAAGCTACGGAACACTGATTACGCTTATTCCGGATTGGAGCGAATCTATAGGTATACAAAACAAAGGATTATTCTTTATGGTATTCACCATTGCTTCTATTTGTGTTAGACTTTTGGCGGGAAAGGTCGCCGACCGCTATGGACGAATTCCGGTGCTTATAGTTTCTTTAGTTTTACTTTGTATTTCTATTGTTTGGATGGCTGCCTGGCAAACTTCAACAGGCTTATTAACCGGATCTGTCATCTATGGTTTTGCAACTGGAACTTTTTCTCCTGCAATTTCTGCCTGGGCTGTAGATTTAAGTGATGAAGATAAAAGGGGAAAATCTATAGCAACAATGTACATTGCTTTGGAAGCAGGAATTGGTTTAGGGGCTTTTTTTGCCGGTTATTTCTTTCAGGATGTACTGCAAAGAATACCCTATATTTTTTATGGAGCAGGTGCTGCAAACTTGCTTGCATTATGCTATCTTCTTAACTATAAAAGGGACAAATTAAAATTTATCAATAAATAGAATCTTTAATTACAGATGAAAAAATCGGTTTTAATATTATTCTTCTCTTATATCGCATTAACAAGTTACGCTCAGAAAAGGCAATCTTTCATTGACCAGCTAAATAAAAGCAACGCCTGGGTAGATTCTGTATATAAATCGTTATCTAATAAAGAGAAAATAGGCCAACTGTTTATGCTAAGGGCCCATTCTGATAAAGACAGAGCATATGCTGATAAAGTTGCCAAACAAATAAAAGAAAATAATGTGGGCGGATTGGTATTTTTTCAGGGCGGACCAGTAAGGCAAGCCATTCTGACGAATGAATATCAAAAGCTTGTAGATGTTCCGCTCATGATCGCTATGGATGCTGAATGGGGTTTAGGGATGCGTTTAGACAGCACAATTTCGTACCCTTACCAGATGACATTGGGTGCTATACAGAACAATCAGCTAATATATAATATGGGCGAACAAGTTGCAAAGGACTTCAAACGAATAGGAATGCATATTAATTTCGCCCCAACTGTTGATGTGAACAACAATGCCAACAATCCTGTAATTAACTACCGTTCATTTGGAGAGAACAAATACAACGTTGCTGATAAGGGAATTGCCTACATGAAAGGAATGCAGGACAACGGTATTTTTACTACTGCCAAGCACTTTCCCGGACACGGAGATACAGATGTAGATTCACATTACGATTTGCCAAAACTTCCTTTTACCAGAGCCCGACTGGATACTTTAGAAATGTATCCTTTCAAAAAATTAATGGCCAACGGGGCAACCGGAATTATGGTTGGGCATATGAATATTCCGTCTTTAGACCCTACTCCAAATCTTTCTTCTTCACTTTCAAGACCTATTGTTACAGGGATTTTAAAAAACGATTTTGGCTTTAAAGGCCTGGTAGTATCAGATGCAATGGAAATGAAGGGGGCGATTAAATACTTCCCGAACGGCCAGGCTGATGTTAAAGCTTTATTTGCCGGATTAGACGTAATCGAACTTTCAGAAGATACAGAAAGAGCTATAAAAATGCTGCGAAAAGCAATCAGACATAAAGAAATACCAGTAAAAGAAGTGGAAGAAAAGGTAAAGAAAGTCCTGGCTGCAAAATATTGGATGGGGTTGAATAGTAAAAAAGAAGTTAGTCTGACAAACTTATACAATGATCTGAACAGAAGTGAATCCAAAGCATTAATTCAGCAATTGGCAGATGCTTCGGTTACGGTATTAAAAGGAACCAATGCTTTTCCTCTAAGAAATGATTTTGTTAGAAAAACAGTTATTTTAAATATTGGATCTGGGTCCAATACAACATTCTCTAATACGCTAAAGAAAATTAAACCAGGTGCTACAGTTATCAATATTCCTAAAACCATTAACGAGGTTGAGTTAGGTATTATCCGAAATAACATGAAGCAATATGACCAAATTATTATGGCAATTATAGATAGCAGATTGCGACCGGCAAGCAAGCTAGATTATAGTGTCCACCTCACTCAATTTATATCAGAGTTTTCTACTAAAAATACCATTGCGGCCTTATTTGCCAACCCATACACCATTGCCGGAATACCGGGCTTTGAAAAATCAGCATCTATAGTTGTTGGTTATCAAAATATGCCGGAAATACAATTATCAGCCGCAAAAGTTGTTTTGGGTACACATAAAGCCAGTGGCAGGTTGCCGGTAAGCATAAATGCCTTTTTTAAATATGGAGATGGGATTCAGATGAAGTAAAATCTCAATATCCACGTTTTCGAAAGATTTTACTACAAATAGTGTTTTATTATCATTATTCGGGTAACCGCATAAAACATTTATTGACAATGGACTATATTAGAATTTAAACTCTTACTAATTTCATTAATGGTTCAAAAGAATATAATGCAGCTCTTCTTCCGGCTGCTTCCTCTTTGGGGAAAAGGAAACCTTTCTCTACAAGCTTTTTAATAATAGTAGCTGCAGAAGCAGATGGAATTCCTGTATTATGTACAAATTTATTACTTCTGAATACTGGATAAGTAAAAATAAAATCCAGTATTGTTAGATTCCATTTTGAAGATAAAATTTCTGAAAACTCCTGTTTAAGGTTTTCATATAGGTTTCTGATATTCTCCGCTATTTGTAAGTTTAAAATTGCTTGTTTTTCAACCGCAATTAGAAAAAACTTAATCCATTCATTCCAATTTCCTGTTTTTGAAACCTCTCTCATTGCTTCTATATACGTATCTTTATTATCTTCAAAATAGCCACTGATATAAAAATGTGGATATGATAAAATTCCAGACCGCCATAGAAGAAGCGTAATAAGCATTCTGCCAATTCTACCATTTCCATCTTGAAAGGGGTGTAAAGCTTCAAATTCCAAGTGCATTATAGCAGTTTTAATTAAAGGAGGCTCCGGACTTTTTCCAATAAACATGAATAGATTTTCCAATCCTTCCATCAATTTTTCTGGACTTATTGGCACAAACTGAATCTTCCTTTTTGCTTTATCTGCCAAGTAATTTTGTTCTCTTTTGAATTCCCCCGGCGACTTTACAGAACCACGACCCCAAAAAAGTAATTGTTGATGCATTTGTCGAATAAAATTTATTGAAAACTCATATCCATCTTCTAAAGCACTTTGCGCATTCTTTAATGCTCTTTGATACAAAATGGTTTCCACGACATCCGATCTGAAATTTAAGTTATCAGTTCCGTCATCATCAGCCTCATATTGCAATATTTCATCCATTGTACTAATTGTACCTTCTATTCTGGAAGAAAGAACTGCCTCTTGATTTCTTAATGGCGCTAATAAAATTTCATTATTATGTAGATTTTTGAGCATTTGATCAAACCTGGCCAATGCATCGGTCGCATTAATAAGCTCTTGTATAAAAAAATTATAGTTTATATTTTTTGGAGGGAAACTGCCATAATGATATTGTATGGCGTCATTTAGATTATAGTCCATATCAATTTGTTTACATCAAATAAACATAAAACAATTAACAAAACCTATTGATTCTC
>NZ_JBEBVH010000018.1:0-26273 GCF_040392825.1 Pseudopedobacter sp. | reverse complement strand
AAGAAGAATTAAAGGCTTATTATCAGTGATTCATATAAAAATGTCAATCGCGCGGTCGGGAAAAATCTTATAAATCATTTCTAATGATGAGATGCTTCCTGCCGCCAGCATGATAATAGCTTTATATATTATTTTGAGCTAGTGCAATGAATTGGGAAGCTTGACTTAAGTGGTCACATAGAGGCTAATCTGTTCGGTAGTCTCTCTAAATGTATGGTGTGGTAGGACAAAGATTTTGAATATAAATTATAATATTCCGCATAAGACATCAAATAAAAAGAGCCGATTAGAATTTTCCAATCGGCTCTCTTGTTTTTATAATGAACTTGTTTTTTTACCAGTATACAGAGTATAACGCTACCAGCATTAATATAATAATTAATGAACCTACAACGAAAGCAGGGTGGGCATTAAACATTTTGGTATCAACTTCTAAACCTTGAGGAACGACACCTCGTTTATTATCGATAAGTGAAATGATAATCATACCTGCGATACAGATGATAAATACAAAACCCATTCTATCTAAGAAAGGAATTTCGTATAGGCCAGAAGAAGCACTTTTTACCGCAAAACCAAAATCGTAAAGGAAAGAAAGATCCATCATGGTAGGTAATACCTTAAAGAATACGGATAGTAAAAATCCTCCAATTGTTGCAAATAAAGCAGCATTAGAAGTCGCTTTCTTCCAAAAGAATCCCAATATAAACATGGCGAAAATACCCGGAGAAACGAAACCCGTATACTCCTGAATATATTGGAAACCACCTTTTTTATCTATTCCTAAGTAAGGTGCAATAATAACCGCCAATATCATGGAAACGATAACGGTAATCTTTCCAACTTTTACCAGATTAGCTTCCGAAGCATTTTCGTTTAGCTTTTTCTTGTAAACATCCAGTGTGAAAATGGTAGCAATACTATTTGCTTTACCAGCAAGAGAAGCCACAATTGCTGCCGTTAATGCAGCGAAAGATAAACCTTTTAATCCGGTCGGAAGCAAATTCAACAACACAGGATAAGCTTTGTCCGGATTGGTTTCTCCAGCCTGCATCATTTCTGCATGGAAAAATCCTTTTTGATATAGAACAAATGCCGCAATACCTGGCAATACCACAATAATAGGCATTAACATTTTTAGAAATGCAGCGAATAAAATACCATTTCTTGCAGTTTTTAAATCGGCTCCTAAAGCTCTTTGAGTGATATATTGATTACATCCCCAATAGTTCAGATTCACAATCCATAAACCTCCGACTAACATAGTCAAACCCGGAACATCTAAGTAATGTGGACTTGTTTTGTCGAAAATCATATGAAAATGATCTGGTGCTTCTTTAGTTAGAATGGTAAACCCATTAAGTGTGCCCTGTACTCCGTGTGCATCTGATACCAAATTTAATGCAAGGTAAGTAGTGATTAATCCACCAAGGATTAAGAAGAATACCTGAATAACGTCTGTAAATCCGATAACCTTCATCCCTCCTAAAGTGATAATGATAGAGAAAATAGCGAGGGCATACATACATAGCGTAAGGTCTAAGCCTGATATACTGGTAATCGCCAATGCTCCCAGATAAAGGATAGATGTTAAATTCACGACCACGTAAAGTAATAACCAGAAAACAGCCATAATCATGGCTACTGTTCCATTGTAACGCTGGTTTAGGAATTGAGGCATGGTAAATATCTTATTCTTAAGATATACCGGAATGAAAAATATAGCCACAATAATCAACGTTGCGGCAGCCATCCATTCATAAGCTGCAATTGCAAGCCCTAATGTAAAGCCCGATCCGCTCATCCCAATAAACTGCTCAGCAGAAATGTTAGATGCAATTAAGGACGCACCAATAGCCCACCAGGTAAGCGAACCTTCTGCTAAAAAATAATCTTTGGAACTTGCGCTCTCTGCTTTTTTTCGGTTGTAAATCCATAGACCGTAACCCGCTACGATCAGGAAATAGATCAGAAATACAATGTAATCTGACGTGTGAAGTGTATTCATCTATTATTTAGTTTGGTTTGGAAGGACCGAATTTATCAAAAAATATAATTATTAATAAGGTTTTCTAAAAATTCTTGTCTGCCACTTTTCAATTTAGGCTCACCATTACTGATGGCATAAGCTCTTAAGTCTTCTAAAGTCAATTTGCCCTCCTCAAATTCTTTTCCTTTGCCGGTATCAAATGAAGCATATCTTTCTGTTCTGATTTGGTTGTAATCAGATGATGAGAGAATTTCGTCTGCTACAAGGAGTGCCTTAGCAAAAATGTCCATGCCACCGATATGGGCATAAAATAAATCTTTAGGATCAGTAGAGTTTCTTCTGATTTTTGCATCGAAGTTTACGCCACCACCTTGCAAACCGCCTCCAGCAATGATGATCAGCATAGATTCAACCAATTCGTTGATGTTGTTAGGGAATTGGTCTGTATCCCATCCGTTTTGATAATCACCTCTGTTGGCATCTATAGAACCTAACAAACCGGCATCAACCGCAACTTGTAATTCGTGTTGGAAGGTATGTCCTGCAAGTGTTGCATGGTTAACCTCCAGATTTAATTTAAAATCGTTTAATAAATCATATTGTCTTAAGAAACCAATAACGGTCTCAGCATCATAATCGTATTGATGCTTAGATGGTTCACAAGGCTTAGGTTCAATAAAGAAAGTTCCTTTGAAACCATTTTTCCTGGCGTAGTCTTTTACTGTATGTAAGAATTTAGCAAAATGCTCTTTCTCACGTTTCATGTCTGTATTCAACAACGACATATAGCCTTCTCTTCCACCCCAAAAGACATAGTTTTCGCCATTTAACGTGATAGTAGCATCAATTGCAGCTTTAACTTGCGCAGCTCCATGAGTTAGCACATGAAAGTCCGGATTAGTGATAGCACCATTCATGTATCTTCTGTTAGAGAATAGATTAGCTGTTCCCCAAAGTAGTTTTACACCGCTTTCTTTTTGCTTTTGTTGAGCATATTCTACCAGCGCCTGTAATCTTCTTTCGTTTTCAATAATGTCTGTCCCGTAATCAACCACATCCACGTCGTGGAAACAGTAATATGGGATATTCATTTTTGTAATGAACTCAAAAGCGGCGTCCATTTTATCTTTTGCTCTTTCTATAGGATCTTTTTTTACATCCCAAGGAAAAAGATGTGTTGGCTCACCGAAAGGATCTCCACCATTTCCACAGAATGAATGCCAGTAAGCACAAGCAAATTTGAAATGATCTTTCATTGATTTGCCTTGTACAATCCTATTTTCATCATACCATCTGAATGCTAGTGGATTTTTAGACTCTTTCCCTTCATATTGAATTTTTCCAATTCCTTTAAAAAATTCGGTTTCTCCTGTAATTATTGACATTTTATGTTGTTTTTAATTTTTCGTTTAACAATTCTTTCCATTCCTGATAGATTTCCTCATATACTTCGGTTTCCTGAGGCTCTATTGTTTTTATTTTCCTGATATTTTTAAATGCTTCTGACGGAGTTTTATAATATCCAGAGCCAATTCCTGCACCTAAAGCAGCGCCAACACTTCCATCATTTTCGTAAAGTTCTACAGGTATTTGCGTTGCATTCACATAATCTTTCTGAAAGACTTCACTAAGGAATAGATTAGAATTTCCGGCTTTAATGATTTTAGGGATTAATCCGTTCTCTTTCATGATATCCAACCCGTATCTGAATGAAAATGCTATTCCTTCCTGTATGGCTTTTAGGATGTGTGCGGTGCTATGTTGGTTAAAGTCAATGTTGGCTAAATGAGCGCCTATCAGTTTATTATTTAACATTCTTTCTGCACCATTTCCAAAAGGTAAGATTCTTAAACCGTTGCTACCACTGCTAATAGACTGAGCTATTTTATTCATTTCGGAATAAGAAAGTTCTTTAGCCAGCAATTTTTTGGCCCAACTATATAAAATACCTGTTCCGTTTATACATAGAAGTATACCCGTTCGTATCTTATCTGGTAAGTAATTGACATGTGCAAAAGTATTTATGCGGGATTCATTATCGTAAACTAATTGGTCGCTTATGCCATAAATTACACCAGATGTTCCGGCGGTAGAGGCTACTTCGCCAGGTTCCAGCACATTTAGAGACAATGCATTGTTTGGTTGATCACCGGCTTTGTAAGTTACCCGAACCTGAGAGGAAAGTCCAAGCTCGTGAGCAATAACAGGTTGGATCTGTCCATGTTCAGAAAATACAGGTTTAATCTCCGGAAATAACGATTCGTCGAAACCAAAGTAATTGAGTATAGATTCAGACAATCGATTGTTTTGAAAATCCCAAAAAACCCCTTCTGATAATGAGCTGATACTAGAAGTGATTTCACCTGTTAGTTTTGCAGCAATAAAATCTCCGGGGAGCATAACCTTATGAACCTGCTTATAGGTATGAGTTTCATTTTCTTTTACCCAGGATAGTTTTGAAGCTGTAAAATTACCCGGAGAGTTTAAATGATGCTGCAGGTTGTAAGATTTCCCTATAACATCAAACGCTTTGTTGCCAATTTCTATAGCTCTGCTATCGCACCAAATAATAGAATTTCTAAGGGATTGCTGTTCTTTGTCAACAACAACAAGACCATGCATTTGATAAGCAATCCCAATAGCCACGATATCTAACGGATTATATTTTTGAGTAGCATGCGCTTTTTGTATAGCTTGTCTGGTGTTTATCCACCACCTTTCCGGATCTTGTTCGGCCCATCCAGCCCTCGGAGATATAATTTCCTCTTCAGTTTCAGGATACTGTACCGAGCATAACGTTTTTTGCGAGTCGGCTTCTACAACAGAGACTTTAATAGAAGACGTCCCTAAGTCTATACCTAAAAAAAGCATATTATTATAATTGTTTAATAATACCGGTGTGCAACCGGTTGCATAAAAGTATAATTAATTTTTCAATTGCCAAAGTTTCATAGAATTTTATTTACTTTAAGTATTGAAAAAGAAAACAACTATTTACGATATAGCCAAGGAGCTAAACGTAACTGTTTCCACTGTTTCGAGGGCGCTGAACGGGTTTTCGACCATTAGTGAAGCTACGCGGAAAGCTGTTTTGGAGACTGCAAAAAAATTAAATTACAGTCCAAATAAATTGGCGTCTTCTCTTAAATCGGGAAGAACTCAAACAATCGGTGTTATTGTGCCTAGTACGCAAGTGCATTTTTTTGCTTCGGTAATCCATAGTGTAGAACAAACTTTGAAGGGAGCAGGGTATAGGGTGCTGCTTTACCAATCTAATGAGTCATTAGAAAACGAAATTAATGGCGTGAAAACTTTGTTGGAGGCTCAGGTAGACGGGATTATTGCCTCCATGTCTTTGGAAACTGAAGATGTTTCTCATTTTACAGATGTTATAAAACAACATAAACCGTTAATTCTTTTCGATAGGACACATCAAGATATTGATGCACCTTCGGTTACCATAAACGACTTCGATGCAGGTTACATTGCTACAAAGCATTTAGTAGATCAGGGTTATAGGAATATAGGTTTTGTGACTACTAATCACCAAATTAAAATTTTTAATGAACGTTTTGAAGGCTATAAAAAGGCTTTAAAAGATAATAGCCTGCCTTATGTTGAAGGTAATGTGGTTTTTGGTGGGCTTTCTATCAAAGATGGTCGTTTCGGTGCGGGAAAGTTGCTGAGGTCAAGACAAGTGCCGGATGCCATTATTGCTGGAGATGACTTTACAGCACTGGGAGTTATCAAAAAATTAAAGGAACAGGATTTAACACCTCCACAAATTGGGGTTATGGGATTTGCAAATGAGACTTTTTCGGCATTTATTACCCCTAATTTATCTACAATAGATCAACAGGCCAATAAGATGGGAGCAGAGTGTGCGAAGATGTTCCTTAAAATGATTAAGAAAAAAAATCCTTACGATAAGATAGAACATATAATTTTGGAGCCGCTTTTGGTAGAAAGACAATCCACAAATAAAAATAATACATAATTTTGTACGGTATTTGATAGTTTTACTTATATTATTGTAATAAATGTGGTCTTATGGCAGATAAAATTAAAGTGTTGTATGTGGATGATGAGGAAAATAACTTGATTTCCTTCAAAGCCAATTTTAGAATGGAATATAAGATCTTTACCGCTATAAGCGGGGAAGAAGCACTCCAGATTTTAGATAAACAAAAGATCGATATCATTATTACTGACCAACGGATGCCAAACATGACAGGAGTAGAATTTCTGGAAATGGTAATTGAAAAAGATCCGGAACCGATGCGTATTTTGTTAACTGGTTATGCAGACATGTCTGCGGTAATAGATGCGGTTAACAGAGGTAAAATTTATCATTATCTGGCTAAGCCCTGGGATGAGGAAGAAATGCATACTACTATTAAAAATGCATATGAAGCCTTAAAAAAGAAGCGCGAATTAGATGAACTTAATAAGAAATTGGAAACATCTAATGATCAACTGGAATTTATGTTAAGGCAAAAATTGCTTTCTTAAGAAGTCGCCAATTCTATTATATGCTTTAAAGCGTCCACAGAATACGGCTTTTGCAAAACTTTTAGTACAGAAGGATAGGTGCTAATCCGCTGTATTTCGCTTTTATTTAAAGAAGTGGTAATTGGCACAATTTTGTACCATTTCTTTTTCTCCCACTCTAGCCGCTCGAACACTTCAAGGAAATCAAAACCAGTCATTACAGGCATCATGATATCTAATAAAATGATAGTTTCTGTAGAAACTTCATTGTTTTTAATATACTCCAGGCAAGAATTAGCTTCATAAAAACATTTTACCAAACTATTTTTATCGGCCTTTTCAATGAGTTTCTCTGCAATAAAGCAATCCAACTCTCTGTCGTCTACTATGATGAACGATAATGGGATCATATTGATAATTTATTTATGGGGAATTTTTACAGTAAACTTAGAACCAACATTTATTTCAGACTCGACATCTATTTGTCCATTCAGTTTGGTCAATGCGCTTTTTAAATTAAATAAGCCAAAACCAGAGCCAGTTGCCTGATGATGCGCTCTGAAAAATAAATTGAAAATTTCTGTCTTATATTTATTGTCTATACCATATCCGTTATCTTCTACTATAACTGTGGCTTCGCCTTTTTTTACCTTAATACTAAGATTTACAAATTTATTGTCTCTGGTGGGAATCTGATATTTAAAAGCGTTAGATAACAGGTTATTTATAATTAGTTTTATGGATACGCTATCGTTCCAGAAGGGTTCGTTCTGTTCTAAATTTACATTGAAATTTATTTTTGCTGTTTTAGCATAGATTTCAAATATGTCTGACATTTCTTTCACAATTTCCTGAAAGTCGATGTCCGAAATAGTAAGCGTACCTCGTTCCAGGCTATAGTAATCATGCATATTTAAGATGAAATTATCCAGTTTTTCAACAGATTTGTTCATCATTCCCAAAATCTCTTTGATTTCGTTAATATCCTGTGTGTTTAATGCCAGGTTAATACCCCCGGAAATTCCAACTAAAGGTCCCCTAAGGTCGTGGCTTACGCTATAAGCAAACTTATCCAGTTCCTGATAGGCTTTCTCAAGTTCCTCGTTTTTAGATTTTAAAAAAGAGTTTGCTAAATAAAACTTATTGGCCTCTTCTATCGCCGTTAAAATATCGGCATCCAGCCATGGCTTTTTTACATATCTGAAAACGTGACCTTTATTAATGGCATCTATAACAGCTTCAATATCAGAAAAGCCGGTAATCAGAATTCTTATAGGTAATGGATGCAGGCTCCTTATTTCCTCAAAGAATTGTACCCCGGTTTTATGGGGCATTCTCTGATCACAAAAAATTACCTTGATATCTGGATTTTTCTCTAAACACAGGGAAGCTTCCTCAGCAGTCTGTACGCAGAAAACTTTATAGTCAAATCGTAATAAGGCTTTAAAACCAACCAGATTGTTGATTTCATCATCCAAATACAGAACTTTAATTTTGTCTACCATTTACCAGTATTTAGGTCGTTTGCGATGAAACAGCATTTTGCTTTACAGGAAGCGTAATCCTGATTAAGGTACCTTTAGCCACTTCGCTAAAAAGCTCAATATTCCCGTTGTGCTTTTTAATAGTATTATACGCAATAGACATACCAAGTCCGGTACCTTCGCCTACATCTTTTGTGGTAAAAAACGGGTCAAATATTTTGGTTAGATTGTGTTTTGCTATTCCGCAGCCATTGTCTTTCATATCGATAATAATCGTGTCATTCTCTGCTTTTACGGATATATCGATATTTCCGTTACCATTATTTTTATGCACCTGGTTAATAGCATATATGGAATTGGATATGATATTTAGAAAAACCTGGTTCAGTTTTCCTGGATAACATTCAACTTGCGGAATATTTTCTTCGTAATGTCTGTTTACACTGATATTACTTGAATTGATAAGGCTATTCATAATGACAAGAGTAGAATCTAAGCCTTCAAGAATATTGGCCATTTTTAAGTCGTCTTCATCTACTCTTGAGAATATACGCAAGCCTTTTACAATTTCTGCCGTTCTGCTCGCCCCTTCATTAATACCTTTTAAAAGATGATCAATTTCAATTTTAAGATAGTCATAATCAAGATCTTCTTTATGCTCTTCTATTTGCTGGCGTTTCTCTTCGGTATCCTGATCAGAGAAGATCATTTCTTCGTATGTTTCGATGGTTTGTATAAGCATTTTTACATCCCTTTGCAATGGAGATACATTGGAGGTCACGAAATTGATAGGATTATTAATTTCATGTGCTATTCCGGCAGTAAGCTGACCCAGGGAAGCCATCTTCTCTGCCGCGACTAGTTGAGATTGTGTCTGTTTTAAATCTTCTAAGGTTATAGTGAGTTCCTCATTAGCTTCTTTTAACTCGGCAGTTCTTTCGTTCACTCTTTGTTCTAAGACAATATTTTGCTCTTTGATAATTCTTTCATTTTCCATTGCCGCCTGTAGCGCCTGAGCCTGAGATTCTTCTTTCTCTTTCTTTAATATATTGATTTTATCGGCCAGAGCTAATGATAGTAAAGCAACTTCGAATGCAATCCCAATTTGCATGGTGTAGTTGGTAAACATATTGTCTGGGACCAGCTCAAGATTACGCAAAGAGAACATTATAAGTCCAAGTAGAAACATGGTCCAGGCTAATAAAAAATATCTTGCAGGGCGGTATCCCTGAAGAGATATTTTTATAGCTGTTGTATAAATAAGTAAAGAAATAGATAGCGCTGCATAGTCTATCATTCTGTAACTGGCTATATCATAGTTAAAAATCCTTAAGATGATAGCACTGGCATACAAAATTAATATAGGTACAAAAAGCTTATTTAGAAATGGCGCTTTTTGTTTGGTAATAAGGAAAGATTTTACAAATAATACAGCAAAAATACCTGCTAAACCAGGAAAAATAACTAATGCTTTATTGTATAAATCTGGGGTGTTGTAAAAAATAAATCTATAAGTATATCCGGATAATGATGTCTGGGTAAGCGAAATAAAAGCGGTATACAGAACATAGTATAAATAACTTTTATCTTTGGTTGATAAGAATAGGAACAAATTATAAAAAATCATAACCAGCACAATTCCTATCCATATTCCCCAAAACAAATCATGTCTTAAAAGTTTTTCGGCAATGTCTTTAGGGGTTCCTAATACCACAGGAAGTATCATTTGTTCACTGCTATTAACTTTTAAATAATAGTTTATCGAACTGTCTGTTGGAATTTTTATGTCGAATATGAAACTTTGATGGTTGTATTTTCTTTCTGAAAATCTGCTTGTATCGCTTATGGTCTGTTTGGTAAAACCATCTTCTATTTGTGTATATAACTCACATTTGTCTAACGAAGGATAGTCTATCATTAGCAGAAGGTTTTCAGAGTCGCTATTGTTCTTTACCGTAAATTTTATCCAAAAATCAGACTTATTCAGCTTTAAATTTGGAGTTTGTACCGTAGATTGTTCAAAAGCCATTCCCTGAACCTTATCTATTGATAAACGTTCGGTTTTGTCTTCGTATATATGCAAGTATTTTCCTATAATTAAATTTTCGCCTTCGAAAACAATAGGTGTGTTTGCAAAAGAATTGCCGGTTTCTATCAACAGAAAGGCAATTGCAAATACTATTTTAAAAAAGAACTTCATGAACTGGTAATCTAAAACTTTTTACTTTAGGCTCTTCTGCTACGGATATTTTTACAAGGAAAACTTCTGCTTCATGGTCTTCAACACCAGTTAATTCTTTGAAATCTTCTCTTAAAACCTTTAACTCTTCGATATTTTTTTGAGTTAAACTTTCTCCGTTTCCGTGAACAATTCTTGGGAATATATACAGTGGAGAAATGAGTGGATGCACTGCGAGCCCTAGTTGCGTTGCCATTAGCCAAAAACGTTCTAGTGAACGACCTCCCTCAAAAAAGTTTATTGGGGAATATTTAGGAAGAGTGATTAATGCTATCGCCGAAGCCGAGTTTACACTTTTTTTAGCAATTACCTCTAAACCTTTTCCTCCATCAATGTAATTTATTTCTTGTATGGTCTCAGGGCTTTTTATAATACCTAAAGCTGCTAATTGTGAATTGCTTAAACCAAGAGTTTGTACGTCTATACCATCTTTTTTTGATTCTGCTTCTTCTGGCGTCCAACGCATTTCATGATTGACAAAATCATCATGTCCCTCTTCATTAAGTAAACGTATTCTATCGCAGGCACCTATAACTTTTGCAAGAGTATCAAGTTCTTTCTTGTCTTTAAACCATTTTATTTTAGCAGAAGGTATAGATTCTGCCATTTCTGTTAGTTGTGTATATATTATATCTGATAATATTGGCGGCGATGAAAGATTTCTGTTAGTATGTCTTTTATAAATAGCGTCATAAAGAGAGATATACTTTTGGTCATCCATAGCTATGCTATTATGGAACTTAATAGCGGCTATTAACCTTTTGTCATTTGGAACAGGTCTGAATTCATAAGAGGTATTATAACCGTTTTTTAAAGCAGTTATCTTCAAATTTTCATACGCAGCACCAAATGTTAGTAAGGAAGCTATGTTTTGGTAATCTCCGAATGAGAATGATCTGTGTTCATCATGAAACAGAAACAGAGTACCATTGTCGTATAGCCATTTCCATGGTTGATCATTACCTGTAGATGGAGCTAAGCAGGCACTTTCAATCATTTTATTAATTATTTCATCTCCCGGGTTAATACTATTGCTAAAAGTATTGTACTTGGATATAATTTCTAAAGCATCGGTTTTTGAGAAAGGGACGAAAGGATTTAATCGCTTTAAGTGTTTCTCTTTGCCAGGTACTTGTTTGTTCTTTACAAGATCTTCCAGATCAATATAGTATCTTCCGGAATCGGTAAAAGATCCCAATAAAATTCTTCTGGAAACATCCGTAGTGACAGCGCCACCCAAAACCACTGAAGAGGCAAGCTGAGGCCATGTATTGATGGTCTGTTCAACTTCAACCATAGAAGCTTTTAGTCGATTGGATATGGTGTCGGCTCCTACAATTTTTAAAATATAGGGAACTTTGTCTTCATTGCTTAAGCCTTTGATTGTTGATGGGTTCAAACCCTCTGCTAGACCATGTAATATGGGTAATGTCGGATTTAGGTCAAAACGTTCAACATCCAGCATTCCTCTATCATTGGTTTCCATAATGACGGGTATGCCTAATTCTCTGGCTTTAAACCTGCTTTCTATTTTTATATCTAAACCATCACAAACCTCAACCAGTAAATCAAGTTTTCCGTCTTTTAAGAAGAATTCATCAAAGTTTTTACTTTCAAGCCCGTTATTGAAGATTTCTACCTCAAGGTATGGGTCTATTTCCGCTATTTCCCGGGCAGCAATAACTGTTTTTTTAAGTCCCAGATTCTGTACTCCGGTTCTTATTCTGTTTAAATTAGAAAGTTCTGCGGTGTCAAAATCGGCTAATTTTAAGCATCCGCAAATGCGTTCCATAGCAATTGTTAATGCTATAGATTGTCCTACTGAAAGACCTATTATGCCAATTCTTTTCTTTTCAAGTAGATCCTGTTCTGCAGATGTTATTTTATATTTATTCCGGTTTGTTCTTACTGTAATAAACTCATCTTTTTTGAGTAAATGCACCAAATGGTTATTCCACGGATAAAAAATCCAAAAACCATATTCCTCCAGGGTCAGACCGTTTAAATGTTCTTCAATTAGTTTGGAATAATCATTTTCACTTAATTTTACAGATGGATTTTTGATCTTGATCAGTTCTTTTAACTGTCCATATATTTCATCTCTTATAAAAATAGACGGGTTTTCGCTGATTAATTTCTGCAGCTCCTGTTTATTGGAAACACTATTATAGAACTGCGGCCTGTATATTGTTTGGAGAATATCTCCATGATTAGATTTTGTCATTAATTGTCAGCTTAATCAAAGATGTACTTTATTGTTTTGGTAATTGATTTGTGCGTTTTGTATCACAGCATTTAAATCCCAATTATTGAGATTTGGAATTTTGGTCTTATAATCAATCTCAATTTCTTTATTTCTCAATACTTCTGTTCTAACGATATCAAGATTCTCTCTGATTTTAATAATAGCGTCTTTATCTTCCGGATGTGCTTTACTTAGTGTTGGTACATCTTTTAAAACCATAGTAGTAGCAACCAGATCAAGTTTAGGGTAGTAAAAGGTGCCATTATTGCCAACGTTTGGTTCTAATTCCATTCCTACCGCTTCGCCGGGTTTTATGGTGTAAGGAGCACACAAAGCAAATAGCGACTGTATTCCTATCTGATAAGAAATTGCTGCAGCAACCCGGATTAAAAAAATGCTTCCTATGCCATGCCCTGCTATTTCTCTGGAATTCCATAATCCACACAGCTCTCCGGTTCCATGTTGAGCGTATTGCCAAATGAGGTCAAATATTTTTGGATCTAGTGCAGCAGTTGCTTCTTCAATGGGTAATGGCTGGTTGCCTCCGGCAACATGAACTCTTGCTCCTCCATAAACTTTATCGCCATCAAGTGATTCTACAACCATTACAAAAGCAGCGGGATTATACATCCAGTCGTGACGGGAAGAAGTTACTTTGGTGATTCCTATATTACTTAGAACTTGTGTATGTCCTTCGATGAATTTTTCACAGGTCTGGGGATCGTCTATAGCCCTGAAAGCTCTCAACCTTACACTTGGTTTGTCTTTGTTTAAGCCTTCTGTCATTGCGGTGTGTCCTATTTGTGGTCTTAAATTAGGTATGAAGATAGTAAAATTGGTTATTAGGTCGCAAAATATCTTTATATAAATATTAATAAAGCTAAAACGACATAATAAATGGATATAAAAGGAAATAAATTAATCTTTAATGGTAACTAATAGGTTTCACTATCCTGTACTGTCCCGGTATCGATGCCGGCAACGATTGCGTATTTTTTTTCGGATATATCTTTCTTTTTTGCTTAAAAACTAGCTACAATTGCTAAAACCAATTGATTCAGACTGTAACCACAATCACTAAAATAAAATACAGAAGATTAAACAGAAGTGTGTTATAGGCGAAATCTATAAGCTAAAATAATAACGGTTATGATTAGAAAAGTTTTACTCTTATTGACTTTTACGGTGATGTCTATAAGTGTGTTGTTTGCACAAAACCGGCAAATTACAGGTGTTGTTAAAGACGACACAGGCGAACCGTTGCCTGGAGTTGGTGTAGCTATTAAAAACTCGACAACAGGAACTCAAACTAACGTAGATGGAAAGTTTACGCTGAATGTGTCTGGGGAAAATGCGGTGTTGGTTTTTCGATACATCGGCTTTAAAACTAAAGAAATTACGGTAGGAAATCAGAACACATTAAATGTCGTACTGGAGCAGGAAGCTACGCTATTGAACGAAGTGGTGGCTATTGGTTATGGTACGGTACAGAAGAAAGATTTAACCGGAGCCGTAGCGTCGGTTAATGCGGAGACTATTGCCGCTGCGCCAGTGTCATCAGCGTTAGAGGCTTTAGCAGGAAGGGTTTCCGGAGTGCGAATTACTTCCACAGAAGGTTCACCGGAAGCAGAAATGACAGTAAGAATAAGGGGAGGTGGATCTATCACGCAAGATAATAGTCCACTTTTTATAGTAGATGGATTTCCGGTTAATTCTATTGCGGACATTGCTCCAAATGATATTGAATCTATTGATGTATTGAAGGACGCATCCTCAACAGCAATTTACGGGTCCCGCGGGGCTAATGGAGTTGTAATTGTTACTACTAAGTCTGGGGTTGTAGGAAAAACTAATATTAACTTCAATGCATTTACAGGGATAAAAAAATTAGCCGATAAGTTGGATGTGTTATCTCCTTACGACTATGCTTTGATACAATATGAAAGGGCTTTGTTGAAAAGAGATACCAGTAGCTATGTAGACTATTTTGGGAATTTTCAGGATATAGATTTGTACAAAGGTATTACAGGTAATGACTGGCAGGACATTGTTTTTGGAGAAACCGGTACTACCTATAATCAAAATTTAAGTATTAGTGGTGGGACAGATAAAACCAAATATTCTGTTTCCCACAATCTGGTAAAAGAAAGAGCTATTATGGCGTTGTCAAAATACCAAAGACAGAACCTAAACTTTAAATTGAATCACAAGCTATATAATAATTTAACTATTGATCTGGGTTTGAGATTTGCTGATACTAAAATTAACGGAGCAGGGGCTACAGAAGTAAATGAAAAATCTTCTGCAGACTCTAGATTAAAACATGCTATCATTTATCCGTCTATTCCAGTACCAGGTTTAACTGTCCGGGATGAAAATGCTTCTAATGAAGATGAATCAGAGCTTAGCTTATATAATCCGTTGGTGTCTCTTGCTGACAACGATCAATTGATTACAAGAAAACAGTATAACTTAAATGCAGCTATAAATTATCAAATTTTTAAAGAACTGAAATTCCGTTCTGAAGTAGGATACGATGATTATAGAAATATGCAAGACAGATTTTATGGAGTAACTACATATTATTCAACTAATATTAGCGATGCCAGATATCAGGGAAATCCAATTCTTGCAGCTGCAAATACATATAGAAATACATTACGAAATACCAATACGCTTAATTACGATTTTAAAAAAATATTGCCTAAAGATCATAGCGTGTCATGGTTAATAGGGCATGAGTATATTTTAACAAAAGAAAATGTGTTCTCTAAAGAGAATGTGGGATTCCCAGTTTCGTTCTCATTTGATGATGCAAGACGTTTATCCGGACAGGGACTTGCATACGCAAGCAATAACTTCTTTTCTCCGAATGAAAAATTGCTTTCATATTTTACAAGGGCCAGTTATAATTATAAAGGTAAATATTTACTCAACGTTGCATTTAGAGCAGATGGTTCTTCTAAATTTTCAGAAGGTAACCGCTGGGGATATTTCCCGTCTGTTGGTGCTGCGTGGAGAGTTTCAGATGAATCCTTTATGGAATCTTCCAAAGGCTGGTTAAATGATTTAAAATTGAGATTGAGTTATGGTGCGTCAGGAAATAATAGAATTCCTGCCGGACAAATATTGCAAGAATACGCCGTTTCCAATCAGAATATTTATGTTAATGGAGAAGCGAGTTTATGGGCTCCTTCTAAGGTAATGGCTAATCCGGATTTGAAATGGGAGACCACAATTACACGAAATATCGGATTAGATATTTCTCTTTTAAGAACTAAGCTTAATATAACAGCGGAAGCATATAAAAATACGACAAAAGATTTGTTGATTTTATTCCCTGTTGCAGGTACTGGTTATGAAAATCAATACAGAAATCTGGGTGACACAGAAAATAAGGGACTTGAGTTTTCTGTAAATTATAACGCTCTTAATAAAAAGAATTTTGATTTGACATTCAATGCCAATATTGCGTTCAATAAAAATAAAATTACAAGTTTAGGAGGGTTAGAGGCCATAAATGGCTCAATGGTTACAACAGGGTGGGCTTCTACAGAGATTAATCAGGATTTTCAAGCTGTTGTTGGTCAGGCTACAGGCTCAATGTTCGGATATATTAGTGATGGCAGATACGAAGTTTCTGATTTTGAAACTTATAATGGAACTGCCTGGGTATTAAAAAATGGCGTTGCAAACGCAAGTGGTGTTATTGGTACAGTGAGACCGGGAGCTATGAAGCTAAAAGATTTAGATGGCGATAAAACTATAACCCCTGATGGTGACAGGACGATCATAGGCAATGCGACACCAAAGCATATAGGTGGTTTTTCTATTACTTCAAGAATTTACAATTTTGACATAGGCACTTATTTTACATGGAGCTATGGTAACGATATCTATAATGCGAATAAAATTGAGTATACCACTACCAGTAGATATGCTAATAGAAACATGATAAGTGAAATGGCCTCTGGTAGCAGATGGACAAATTTGAGGGCGGATGGAACGATCAGTAATGATGCTGCAGAACTAGAAGCCATGAATGCCAATACAACGCTTTGGTCACCGGTAATGGACAAGTTTGTGTTCAGTGACTGGGCAGTTGAAGATGGTTCTTTCTTAAGACTAACAACCTTAACTCTGGGTTATACCTTACCAAAAAATATTTCTCAACGTGTGAAAATGGATAAACTTAGATTCTATGTTTCTGGTTATAATTTGTTTAAGGTAACTAACTACTCAGGGTTCGATCCTGAGGTGTCGACAAGAAGAAAGACTCCTCTTACGCCGGGTGTAGATTACTCCGCTTATCCAAAAAGTAGAAATTTCGTGTTCGGGTTAAATGTGTCGTTTTAATTTATTCAGGCTATGTTAAGAAAAAAAATAATAATATTCATGTCTTTTACATTGGTGTTCTCATCATGTAAGAAGGACTTTTTAGAGGAAAAAACTCAATCTTCATTGGATGCCTCTGTTATTTTTACGACACCCGTATTGGCAGAAGGAGCCTATACAGGTGTTGTACAAAGCTTCATGGAAACCAATTCTCATAGATCAAGATATCTTGCGTACTATGGTGTAAATACGGATGTAGATGTATACCTATCTTTGAAGAATTTGACCGACGATAGAACTAAATTAGTTAATTACAAAACTAATACCGGTAATTCTAATTTGAACCAACAAAATGATACCTGGGCTATGATGTATCAGGGGATTGAAAGAGCTAATATTGCCATTCAGTCTATAAAAAAGTATAATGATCTGGCTACTAACTCTACTATGGCGCAGCTATTAGGGGAATTCTTGACTGTAAGAGCTGTAATGTACAGTGAACTGACAAAAGCATGGGGAGATGTTCCAGCAAGGTTTGAGCCTATTACTACCGCAACTATTAATCTTCCCAGGACAGATAAGTACGTAATTTACAAACAGCTATTGGCTGATTTGGCAGAGGCTCAGCAATATTTACCATGGCCAAATGCATCTGAAAAAACTAAAAGTGTAGAACGTATCAGTAAGTCCTTTGCTAAAGGATTGCGAGCGAGAATTGCATTGTATGCAGCCGGGGTTTCACAAAGACCAGACGGCTCTACGGGTAGAACAGACGATCCGGATATGGAACCTCGAAAATTATATGAAATTGTAAGGGACGAATGCCAAAGTATTTACGATCAAAAAGTAAACAGGTTACTGGGATTTGAAGAGGTTTTCAAAACACTAATGGAAGAAACTGGAGTCGCAGGTTTAGAGTCGATGTGGGAAATTCCATTCAAAACAGGTACAGGGCTAATTATGTCTGCGTATTCCGTAAGACACGTTACAACAGATAAATATACGGGCTATGCGGGCGGAGGAAGTTTAGGACCAAATCCCTTAATGTGGTATGAATATGATAAAGAAGATGTGAGAAGGAACGTAAGTGTAGTTCCTTATCGTTGGGACGGAGGTAAACAAGTTATTTCTTCTGCAACTGCCTTGTATTACGGGAAATATAGATATGAGTGGATGAAGCGGGATTTAAGCCTATTGAATACTTCTGATGACGGAATGAATTGGATGTATATGCGTTATGCGGATATTTTATTGATGCTATCCGAGGCTTATTTTGAATTAGATGATTTAGGAAATGCAAAGAAATATTTACAGGAAATCAGAGATAGAGCTTATCCTAATAATCCAGAGATGGTTACTGCCTATATGAGCAGCCTTAATTCTGGTAATTTCAAAGACGCAATTATGCATGAAAGAGCTTTGGAATTCTGTGGCGAGATGTTAAGAAAGGCCGATTTAATTAGATGGGGTAAATTGTCCGAAAAACTAGTTGAAGCAAATACTAAATTACAAGCGTTGGAAGCCAGAACAGGAAAGTATGCAGATTATCCAACTAAGGTTTATTACAAAACACTCCCGGACGGAGAGTCACTTGAAATTTATGGTCTGGAAAAAGGCCACACAGATGTTTTTGGCACTGCAAATTATACTCAAAATACTAACTGGAGATTGTCAAGTAGTTCTGATATACCTGGTGAAGAATATTGGAATTGTCTTTATAGAAGAGATCCAAATTTACAACAATATTGGCCAATATTTCAATATTTTCTTGATAACTCAAACGGAATTTTAACTAACGGAGGTATTATATATGAATAACCTAAAATATCTTAATAAAAAGTTAGTAGGTCTTTTATTGACAGGACTTATTGCTTCTACATATTCTTGTAGTGATAAGATGGAAGAAATTACTTCTATAAATTACAGTAGGAATTTTTCGGTTCTGGAAATTACAATAGATAATAGTCAACAAACAGCGATAACATTAAATTGGGAAAAAGTAAAAAACGCTACTGCTGCTACCACTTATACCGTTGAATTGTCTAAGGATGAGTTGTTTGCGAATGGTCCCGAATATACCTTTCAAACGGAAACAAACAGTATAACTATTACCGATGAACAGATTAGTGTTAGGACAGATTTTTACGCAAGAATTAAAGCTAATGCTGAAGTGAATAAAGAAGAATCTAAATGGAGTGTATCAAAGAAGTTTAGGATAACAGGAGTCCAATATTTAGAGGTAATTAAATACCAAGATATATTGTCTGATCAGGTAACTGTTCGTTGGGATGTCTCTAAGCAAGTAACTCATCTAACTATTAATGGAGATAGGGTTAATCTTTCTGCTTCAGAATTGACAGATGGCGAAAAAGTTATTACCGGTTTAACACCAGCGACTACGTATGATGTGGTTATTTA
The DNA here is from genome assembly GCF_040392825.1 of Pseudopedobacter sp. Lineage (NCBI taxonomy): Bacteria > Pseudomonadati > Bacteroidota > Sphingobacteriia > Sphingobacteriales > Sphingobacteriaceae > Pseudopedobacter > Pseudopedobacter sp. The sequence continues at coordinate 7,071 of NZ_JBEBVH010000018.1, read as the reverse complement.
TGACAATAATGCCGATAAAGGAATTAGAACATTCACAACCAAATTGAAAGTGCCTATAGGTACAGTAAAACAGCTAAATGTAGGAGATGATATTAAACTCGCGATAGAAGGAGCAAGCAATGGAGATGTATTTGTTTTACCTCAGGGAAGTACGTTTATTGCTTCGGGAACTATAGCAATTCCAAATGGCGTTTCGATAACAATATTTGGTCAAGAAGGGCCAAACAAACCAACATTGAAAACAGCGGGCACAGGTTTCTCTCTTCCGGGAGCTTTAGGTGATATAAAATTTCAAAATATTAGTTTTGATGGAAGTTCTTCCCAGTATATAATTAATCAATCAAACGCAGCAGTTTTGGAAAACCTGATATTTGAAAACTGTAATATTAACGGATATGCAAACACTCCAATAAGATTACAGGCTACAGGTGTTAAAACAATTAAGAAATTGGTAATTGATCACTGTATTGTCAGCAATCTTGCGCCATCACAAAATTATGCTTTTATTCATACGAATGTAGCTACTGGTTTAGTAGATAATATATCCATAACCAATTCGACATTTTATAATATTGGTTTAGGTTTAGTATTGCATACAGGAGTTGGAGCAAGTAGCTTATTGGTTGAAAATTGTACAATATACGACGTAAGCCGCGAGACTAGATATTTAATAGACTATGGTTCGCAAAATGTAGCCTCTACAGCCATAAATAATGTTATATTATCAAAGACCAAATTTCCGACTTCTAACGGAATAAGGATGGCTTCTACTTATAAGGTTTCCAACAGCTACCAGACGTCAGATTATGTAGTGGCAAGTGGAACATTTGCTGGGATTACAAATTACTCGCAATCGTCAACAGATTTATTCGTAAATCCAACAAATGCAGACTTTACTATTAAAGATGCAAGTTTTGCAGGTAAATCCTCCGCAGGTGATCCAAGGTGGAGATAATAAACTATAGTCATTTAAATGTGTGGTAATAAATTGTGATTACTACACATTTAAGTGATTTTCTAAAATGAATATGAAAAAGACATTTGTAGTTTTTGCATTGTTGAGTTTTTTCTCGGCATTAGGGTGCAAAAAAGATAAGCCATCTGCAAAAGATGAGGATATAACCGAAATTCCTGACAATGGAGATAACTCAAACACCCCAAAACCAATCGAAGAAACAGCTTATGCCTTTCCGGGAGCAGAAGGTTGGGGAAGGAATACGACCGGTGGTCGGGGCGGAAAGGTTATTAAAGTAACCAATTTAAACGATACTGGAACAGGGAGTTTAAGGGATGCCATCAACCAAAGTGGAAAACGTATTATTATTTTTGAAGTTTCGGGAAATATTAAACTCAAAAGCAGGTTACAAATAAAAAATGGAGATGTTACAATTGCAGGCCAGACAGCTCCGGGAGATGGTATTTGTATACAAGACTACGAGGTTAACATTGCGGCAAATAATGTCATTATTAGGTATATGCGTTTTAGACTCGGAGATACCAATGTGGCAACTATAGAGAGTGATGCGATAGGAGGAAGGGACTTAGAAAATATAATGATAGATCACTGTTCTATGAGCTGGTCTATAGATGAGGCTGCTTCTTTCTATCATAATAAAAATTTCACTCTGCAGTGGTGTATTGTCTCAGAAAGTATGACTAATTCGGGACACTCAAAAGGGGCGCATGGTTATGGAGGAATCTGGGGAGGAAGTCCGGCAACTTTCCATCACAATTTGTTGGCTCACCATACCAGTAGAAATCCAAGGTTCGATGGAGGAAAAAGATATAGCAAGGGAAGTGGGACAGGTATAGGTAAATTTGGAATTGATAAGGTCGATTACAGAAATAATGTAATCTATAACTGGAGTGGAAACAGTGCGTATGGCGGTGAAAACGGGGAATATAATATTGTAAACAATTATTATAAAGCCGGACCAGCGACACCGTCCAAGATAAATAGACGTATTATGCAGGTTTCTAAGGATGATCCTACTGGAGCAGCAAATCCCGGTGATTTTGCTCCGGGTTATGGGACATTTTATGTTGCAGGTAATTATGTAGATGGAAACGCTACCATAAGTAATGATAATTGGAACGGAGGAATGGATTTCGATTCGGGGATAACAAAGGAAATGGCACAAAAAATTACTCCTTTCCCTTCGGAGCAACTTTCTAATCACACAGCAGTGCAGGCATATAATGCAGTGTTGCTTTATGTTGGAGCTAGTTATAAGAGAGATGCCGTAGATATAAGAATTTGTAAAGAGGTGAAAGACGGAACAGCTACTTTCACTGGAAGTGTGTCAAAATTACCTGGTATTATAGATACACAAAAAGACGTTGGAAGCTGGCCGGTACTAAACTCATTACCAGCACCAAAAGATACAGATGGCGATGGAATGCCAGATGATTGGGAGATAGCAAACAAACTCGATCCTAATAAGGCAAATGCGAGCGGTAGAGATTTAAGTACAGCTTATGATAATATCGAAGTTTACATCAACAGTATAGTTAAAGAAATAACAGAAAAGCAAATCCAATAAATAATAAACCAATTAACATAAGCCTGAATTTTTGGGCTTATGTTGTTTTATTTAAATAATATATGAGGTTAATGAAAGGAGTTATTTCCACTTATTTGTTTTTACTTTTAACACATTTGTCGCAGGCTCAGACTTTAGCATTTCCAGGAGCGGAAGGATTTGGTAAATTCACAAAAGGGGGGCGCGGTGGAAAAGTTTATATCGTAAGTAATCTTAACGATTCCGGACCGGGAAGTTTTAGGGAAGCAGCGGAGGCCAAACATCCGAGGATAATAGTATTCAACGTATCAGGAACAATTCATCTAAATTCCAGATTGAATGTTAGTAAAAATGCAACGATAGCAGGCCAGTCGGCGCCGGGCGATGGAATCTGTATTGCAGACTACCCCGTCTCTTTGTCCGGAGATAATATTATTATGCGTTATATGAGAATAAGAATGGGAGACCGCTATCAAAATAAGGGTATGATAGACGGGGCCGGTTCAGATGATGCACTAAGTGGATCGAGGAAGAAAAATATTATTGTAGACCACTGTAGCTTAAGCTGGAGTACGGACGAGGTAATGTCTATCTATGGCGGAGATAGTACTACATTTCAGTGGAATCTAATAGCCGAACCTTTAAATTATTCTTATCATTTTGAAGAAGGGGATAAAGATTTCGAGAACCATGGTTACGGAGGGATTTGGGGTGGTAGTGCGCTTTCTGCACATCATAACCTTTTTGCTCATTGTGTAAGCAGGACTCCGCGGTTTAACGGAGCCAGATTAGGTGCTTCTGACGAATTGGTAGATTTCCGTAATAATGTAATTTATAACTGGCGGCATAATAATGTTTATGGTGGAGAAGGTGGTTTTTATAATATTGTAAATAACTATTATAAACCGGGACCAAATACATCGAAATCTGTGAAATCCCGAATTCTAAATCCAACTAAACCCGGTAAAAATAAAGCATACGGGAAATTTTATGTAGCAGGGAATTTTATGTATGGAGATACGCAGACAAGTAAAAATAATATTTTAGGAGTACATTTTGATAAGAGTGCCAGTCCGCAAGATAAAGATACAGTCCTGGTTAACAAACCTTTTGAAGCATTATCCTTACAGGATGTTTCTGCAGAAGATGCATATCAAAGCATATTGAAATATGTTGGCGCTAGTTTCTCAAGAGATACATTGGACAAAAGATTGATAGAAGACGTAATTCGAGGAAAAGGAAAGATAATCGATGTACAGGGCGGACACCCTCATGGTACAAGTTATGAAATGTCTAAAACCGCATGGCCAACATTTAAAAAATATACGCCATATACAGATTCTGATAACGACGGGATTCCCGATTCTTGGGAAAAGGCAAATGGTTTAAATCCGAAAGATGCCAGCGATGCGGTAAAGTTTGATGTCAAAGGTTCTGGCTACACCAATATTGAGATTTATTTAAACAGTCTGGTTAATGAAAAAAGCAAACGTAAATAGACTTATCTTAATGACATTGTCTTTTATACTGATGTCATTTGGGACAACACAAAAACAAATAAAAGTTTATTTGATAGGAGATTCTACTATTGCACAAAAAGCAAAAAATAAATTTCCCGAAACGGGTTGGGGAGTTCCATTTACCTGGTTTTTTAATCAAAATGCCACGGTAGATAACAGAGCTCAGAATGGGAGGAGTACAAAATCTTTCATAAACGAGGGTAGGTGGAATGCTGTTTTAGATTCGCTTAAGGCCGACGATTATGTACTCATTCAATTTGGGCATAATGATGAGGTCCCTACAAAAAAAAATGCAACCACTCCTTCACAATTTCAGGATAATCTGCGCAGGTATGTTAATGAAACCAGAGCCAAAAAAGCAAATCCTATTCTGATAACTCCGGTTGCCAGACGAAAGTTTGATGAGTATGGAAAAGTAGTAGATACACATAAAGAGTATGCGCAACTGGTTAGAAACATAGCAGAAGAGTTACAGGTACCGTTAATCGATCTCAGCAAGGAAAGTATGAATCTGTTACAGTCATTTGGGGAAGAAAACTCTAAATTGTTATTTCTTCATTTGAATGAAAAACAAAATCCAAACTATCCTAATGGAGTGAAGGACGATACACATTTCAGTGAATTAGGAGCAAGGTATATGGCCGAAATTGTTGGCCGGGAGCTTCATAAAATACAGTCGCCATTAGCGGGATATCTTGTTAACGCAGATAAATAATAGTGATAAAAAGAATATTTCTATTCATACTGTTTGTCTTTTGCATTGTATTTAAAGGATTTGCAGTAAGGTACGATTTTGTTGTTGATGCAAAAGGAGAGGGTGATTTCAAAACTGTTCAGGAAGCTATAAATGCTGTTCCGGATTTTAGAAAGAATACTACTACCATTTTTATAAAGAATGGCATTTATAAAGAGAAACTAGTCCTGCCAGGTTCCAAACGAAATGTCAGATTTATAGGAGAAAGTGTAAAGCATACAGTAATAACTTATGATGATTACGCGTCTAAAAAAAATAGATTTGGAGAAGAAATTGGAACTTCTGGCTCCGCATCCTTTTATATTTATGGAGAGGGTTTCTATGCCGAAAATATCACCTTTCAAAACGCTGCAGGTCCTGTAGGGCAAGCCGTCGCAGTTCAAGTTATCGGAGATAAAATCCACTTTAAGAATTGCAGGTTTTTAGGTTTTCAGGATACCTTATATACTTACGGAATTGGTAGCAGGCAATTTTATGAAAACTGTTATATTGAGGGGACAACCGACTTTATTTTTGGTTCGTCTACAGCTTATTTTCAAGGGTGTGAAATATTTTGTAAGAAAGGCGGGTCGTTTATCACCGCGGCCTCAACACCCGATACTGTACAATATGGTTATGTTTTTAAGGATTGTAAGATAATTGGAGAAGAAGGAGCCAGTTATTATCTGGGAAGACCATGGAGACCTTATGCAAAAACAGTTTTTATCAATAGTTACTTAGGGAAACATATAAAACCGGAAGGATGGGATTTTTGGAGAAAGGAATCTAATAAGCAAACGGCTTTTTATGCGGAATATAAAAATAAAGGTGAAGGATTTAAACCAAGAGATAGGGTAAGCTGGTCTCATCAGCTTAGCGATGAGGAAGCGAAAAAATATACTGTTCAGGAAATCTTAGGTGATTGGATTCCATAAAAACTTAAGTAAACACAATGGAAAAACAGATGGCTACGGCTTGTCATTGGGTTTTTTGTTAAAAAAGCAGAATTGGTGTAAATTAAAGAAGTAATAATATTATTGTTAAAAGAAACTCATATATTGGTAGTGTGCAAAGTTAATAAGGATACACATAAATTAGTTGCAAATAAATATAGATTTGAAAATATCCAATAAAAAAATGTTCATTTCTAAATTATTTTAATTTTGGGATGAAAAACGGATAATAATGAGATTATTGGCCAATTGGGTACGAACTTTTGTGAAAACAATAACAGAGAGAGAAACCGATCCTATTAATCAGGCTAGGGTTCGTATGTTATTTTATCTCCTTGTTGCGTATGCCATTTTTGGGTTAACATTGATTTTTGCATATTCTTACAGTTATCAGCTGCTGAAATTGATAAGAGCAAGTGCAATCTTTTTTTTCTCTTCCTTATTTATCGTATTTATATATTATGCTAATGTATGGCGGGCGGTGTCTCATGCCGTATTGATATTGCTGACTTTGTTAGGAGCATGGGGCAATTTATTGATTTTTGTACAAGGCATAAATGCAGCAACATTGCAATATATTTGGTTAGCATCTGCGCTGGGGTTTTTCATGAAAGGACCAAAGTGGGGTTGGTTTTATTCTACTATAAATATCCTGCCTGTTTTTATAGATGTCGCTTTTACAGATAAATACTATTTTAGACTGGAAGTTCCTCCCGAAGTTGTTATTAAGCCGGTTTATATTTACGTTCTGGCTTTTGACTTCTTTATGATTACCTTCCTGCACTATTTTTTCTTTAAAACATATAGTAAAAATTTTCTGACACTTACCCAAACCAAAAACGACCTTAATGAAACGAACAGGAAACTTAACGAGACTATATATAATGTAAAGAAATTATCTAATGCAAGGATGGACTTCTTGTCTACCATGTCGCATGAGCTCAGAACTCCGCTAAATGGCGTTATTGGTTTGACAGATGTATTGCTGAAACAAAACCCCCGGGAAGATCAGGAAGAAATGCTATCTGTATTGAATTTTTCTGCCGAAAATCTATTGATGCTTGTTAACGATATTTTAGATTTCAATAAATTGGATTCTGGAAAGGTTGAGCTTGAAAATACACCTTTCAGTTTGCCGGACCTGGTTAATAATATATACGCTAGCTTGAAAATTAAAGCCGTTGAAAAGAATTTAGATTTTAACCTGCAGGTATCAGAAGGTTTACAGAATAAATTGATAGCAGGAGACCCTACCCGTTTAACACAGGTTTTGCTGAATCTTGTTAATAACGCTATAAAATTTACTGATAGTGGCTTTGTGAATTTTTCATGTGGAGATATAG